>JAUVCS010000130.1 GCA_030590745.1 Desulfuromusa sp. | reverse complement strand
AAATGTTCCTCGCCGGTTTCAGCAAAGAAGCGGTAATCGGGATGGTTCTGTGGCTCTTCAATGGACAGAATCTGCTGCTTTTCAGCAACCTTGCCGGTGAGTCCTTCACCGATTTTCATTTTTACCTGACCAATCGCCGCATGATCCAGCCCGTAGGTTGCTCGCAGGGTCAGTGTCTGTTGATCATTCTCGAGTAAATAGAGTGAACAGACATCAGAGTGGGCCCGCTGGGCGACCAGATCAACAATGTTTCTGATAGTTTCATCAAGATCATGGGATTGAAGAATCAGGGCACTGATATCCTGCAGGGTGCTCAAGCCAAGATTATGATCAGACTTTGTTCTGTTTTTAGGTGTCATGGTCGCTACTGGGAGTCAGTATGAACTTCAATAGAGTCATATTTAACCATACTAACGTAACCAATCAGAGTTTGTGAATGAATAAATGGCGAAAAGGTTACTTTTGCAGGAGAAAACGTCCAACCTGCTCACTATAGTAACAGGCGACCAGGTGCTTATTGCCTATGTCAAGCAGCTCAGGTTGCTGTTGCCGACAGCGATCATCTGCGTAGGGGCAGCGAGGGTGGAAATAACAACCGCTTGGTGGATTAACCGGGGAAGGAATTTCCCCCTTCAGGGCTGTCGGGCGGGGTTGATCAGGGTCTGGAACCGGTACGGCATTCAGGAGTGCCTCAGTATAGGGATGGCGGGGGTTCTTATACAGTTCATCAGCACTGGTCAGTTCAACAATTTTCCCCAGATACATCACCGCAATACGGTCACTGACGTGTTCTATGACCGCAAGATCGTGAGCAATGAAAAGATAGCTGAGGTTGTGCTCTTGCTGGAATCCCTGTAACAGATTTAAAATCTGTGCCTGAACCGACAGATCAAGGGCCGAAACAGGTTCATCGGCAATAATCAATTGTGGCTCAACGGCCAGAGCCCGGGCTATTCCTACCCGCTGCCGTTGCCCACCGGAAAACTCATGTGGATAACGTTGTTCATGTTCCGCCGTAAGCCCCACTTTTTCCAGAAGTTCTATCACCCGGTCGCGAACCTGACGGGGGGGAGCCAAACGGTGAATCAGCAGCGGTTCACTTAAAATTGATCCAACGGTCATACGCGGATTCAGAGATGAAAAGGGATCTTGAAATATCATCTGGATCCGCCGTCGATAGGGGCGCATCTGTCTGGGTGAGAGTTGGGTTAAGTCTTCTCCGTCGAAGATAACCTGACCTGCGTCCGACTGCAATAACTGGAGAATCAACTTCCCGGTTGTTGACTTTCCACATCCAGACTCACCAACCAGTCCCAGAGTTTCTCCTTGCTGTATGCTGAGGGAGAGGTTGTCGACAGCAACCAGTTGTCCCGCAGCTCGACCCAGAGAATCAGTCAGGCGAAAACTCTTGCGCAGATTTTTTACTTCAAGAAATGACACTTAATATCTCCAACATCTGACCCAGTGATCCGTTTCAATTTCCTTGTTTTCCGGCGATTGGTGTCCACAGGGGGCACAGGGGCCGGGACAGCGATCCAGAAACAGGCATCCTTCCAGCTGCTTTCTCAAATCAGGCAACTGACCGGGGATCGTTGACAGGTTGTTTTTTTGCCCGAGCCGGGGAATGCATTGGAGTAATCCTTGCGTATAGGGGTGGAGTGGATTTTCAAAGATTCTTTTAACGGTTCCGGATTCGACAATTTGCCCTGCATACATCACCGCCAGTTTATCGGCATTGCCAGCAACAACTCCGAGATCATGACTGATCAATAATGTGGCCATCTGCCGTTGCTGTTTCAATTCCAGCAGCAGATCCATGATCTGCGCCTGAATGGTTACATCGAGTGCTGTTGTGGGTTCATCAGCAATCAGCAGTTTCGGATCACAGGCCAAAGCTATGGCAATCATAATACGCTGCCGCTGCCCCCCAGAAAGTTGATGGGGGTATTCACGTAACCTTCGCCCGGGGTCAGCGATTCCAACCTGGAGCAATAACTCTGCGGCTTGCTCCAGTGCTTGTTGTTTTGTATCTCCCTGATGAAGTTGGAGAACTTCAGTAATTTGCTCTCCAATCCGTAAAACCGGATTGAGCGAGGTCATCGGTTCCTGAAAGATCATTGAAATTTCATTCCCCCGGATTCGTCGCATTTCCACATCGGGTAAACGCAACAGATCACGACCATCAAGAGAAATTTCCCCACCAACAATCCGACCCGGTTCAGGGAGTAAGCGCAATAGAGAGAGGGCAGTCATCGACTTGCCGCAGCCCGATTCTCCAACTAATGCCAGAGTTTCTCCCTGAGCGATATTAAAGGAGACATCATCGACAGCTTTGATTAACCCGGTGCGGGTAAAGAAATAACTTTGCAGATTATTGACGGCAAGACGTGGCGGCATGTTTAATATACTCTCGTTAGCAGTTGTCTCATGTTTACAGGTTTGTCCGGTAATGGTCAAGACTGAGTTCTACAATGTCGGAAACTTTTGTTGGGTAAAGCAGTTTTAAGGAAAATCTCTTTAAAAAAACTGGATTCTTGCCCGAGAAAAGGAAATAATAACCAGATGGAAACAGCATACATTGATCTACATCTTCATTCGACCTGTTCGGATGGTTATTTATCTCCGGAAGAGGTGGTTGGTTTAGCACAGAAAGCAGGAGTTCGTGCTATTGCACTGGCCGATCACGATAATATTGATGGGATTGGCCGAGCTATTGCTGCCGGTAATGCTGTGGGGATTGAAGTTATTCCGGCGGTAGAGCTGTCGAGCCAGTGGTTTTACTACACCGATATGCATCTGCTCGGGTACGGGTTTGATTATCAGGACCCCTATCTGATCAGGGCGTTAGCTGAATTTCAGGAATTTCGGGCGACCCGTAATCGGCAGATTGTTGAAAAGGTCAACCTGAAGTTGCTAGATGAAAAGCGGCAGCCCCTCGACCCTGAAGCGGTTCGCCAGTTAGCCGGGGGGACAATCGGGCGTCCCCATATTGCATTGGCCTTACGTCAGGCTGGATATGTCAGCAATAATGATGAAGCTTTTACCCGCTATCTGGTCCCCTGTAATGTCCCAAAACGCTATTTTCCGGCTGATGAAGCGATCAAGTTGATTCATGGCAGTGGTGGCATTGTGGTGCTGGCTCACCCTCCATATGTGACCCGTGATCGGCACAAACTTGAGGCTCTGGTTGCTGAGTTGGTCAATTTAGGTTTGGATGGTATTGAAGCCTATAATAATGGTTCTGGTTTGGAGGATACAGATTGGCTGATCAAGTTGGCACGGAGGCATGGACTGGTTGTAACCGGGGGTTCCGATTATCACGGGGATAGTGGGTCGATGATTAAGGTTGGTAAAGGAGTCCGTGGTATCCGGGTCCCTTATGACTGTGTTGAAGAGATCAAGGCGGCACTGCAGAAACAGCACCTCTCACTCAATATTTCCAAATCAAAACTGAAAATTTGAAATGAACCTTGAAAGCAGAGGCTAATAGCTTCTTCTGCTCAGATTTGCTGAAACCTCCCAACGGCTTCTGTAATTTGTGAAACTTCAATATTTCCAAAAGAGAGACGCAGGTAGGATTCCAAGCCCGGACCAAAGGCTTCCCCCGGCAGGCAGATCAAATTGGCTTCTTCAACCAGCCGCTTTGCTGCTTGGCGCCCCGTCAGATCCTTCCACGGATGTTTAACCCAGGCGAAAAACGAGCCACTGGCTATGAGTTTGAAGTTGGTTTTTGCAGCCAGGAAATCGGTCTTGAAACGATCATGACGCTGTTGCATTGTTGCAGTATTATTTGCCACCCAGTTATCCAGATGTCGGCAACCGAACTCTAATGCAAGTTGTGCGGTTCGTGGTTGGCAGACTGCCATACTATCCTGAATTTTCAATGCCTGTTGAATAAATTTATCCTCAGCTACCAAAGCTCCACAACGTAGCCCGGTCAGGGCAAAAGTTTTGCCGAATGAGGCAATCTGGATAAAGTTATTTGGCCAGTCTGAGCGGTTGAACAGCAAATGAGGTGTGGTGCCGATAAAGGCATTATAGGTTTCATCCAGAATCAAACTGATGTTGTGTGATTGTGCCAGTTCAAATAATGCGCTGATCTGGGTGGGTGAAATGACCGCGCCGGTGGGGTTGCTTGGGGTGACCAGCAGGATCGCTTTGGTTTTCGGACCAATCAAGTGGCTGATTGTTTCGAGATCTGGTTGTCCAGCGGTCTCGGGATTAAAGGGAGCATAAATCGGTTTGATACCAAGAGCCTGCAACCCCATCGGATGATCAAAATAAGCCGGGAGTTGAACAATCACTTCATCTCCTGGCTGGCAAAGAGAGGTAATAGCCAGCCAGAAAGCCTGACTGGCCCCAATTGTCAGACAAAGCTGCTCAGGTGTGGGGGCACCCTGGTAGTGGCGCTGATACCAGGCACAAACCTGATT
>JAUVCS010000014.1 GCA_030590745.1 Desulfuromusa sp. | reverse complement strand
GCCGAGGTCTCCCTGTGCCAATCAGGTTCTCTGGTTAATGACGGTAAGGTGATAGATGACCAGCGGTCGATTGATAGTTAATTTATAGCTGTAAGGCTGTAAGGCTGTAAGGCTGTAAGGCTGTAAGACTGAAGGTTAAAACCTATAGACTAAACCCCTTCAGCCTTGTTTTGCTTGTATTGAAATAAATCACAATTTTATTGAGGAGAACTAGCATGCCTGATACTAACAAGCTCGGATTGAAAATCCGTCAGTTTCGCGAAGCTAAACAGATGAGTATTGAACAGTTGGCCGAACAGAGTCATTGCCACATCGACCAGATTTTGCAACTTGAAGCTGGTGAATTGATCCCCTCGCTCACCCCGTTGATGGAAATTTCTCGTGCCTTGGGCGTACGTCTTGGCACTCTGATGGATGACGAGCCAATTGAAGGACCGGTCCTGTTCAAGCAGACCGATTTTCCCAAGGTTATCCGTTTTTCCGGCAAGGATCCAAAAGCGACCAGCAGCAATCTTGATTTTTTCACTATGGCAGCCGATAAAAAAGATCGTCACATGGAACCTTTCATGATCGACGTTAAGCCGCGCACCGATAATGTCCCGCCGCTTTCAGGACATGAAGGAGAAGAGTTCATTTTTGTCATTTCTGGGAAAATCCGCATCAACTATGGCAAAAACTCCTATGAACTGAACCCGGGGGAAAGCATCTATTACGACTCAATCGTTCCGCACGATGTTCATGCCGTGGGTGAGCAAACCGCGCGGATTCTTGCTGTCGTTTACGCGCCGTTCTAAAGGGAGGAAGCAACATGCCCTACACAAAGAAAACCATCGGTGCCTATTTGGAAGAGCAGGTCAAGCGACTGCCGGACCATGATTTTATTGTCTATCCCGACCGCGATCTGAGATGGACCTACAGCCAGTTCAACGAACGGGTCGACCACCTGGCTAAAGGACTGTTGGCCACTGGCATCGGCAAGGGAGACAATGTCGGCATCTGGGCGACCAATGTGCCTGACTGGACCACCTTTATGTTTGCCACCGCCAAGATCGGCGCGGTGTTGGTCACTATCAATACCAGCTATCGCAGTTTTGAACTGGAGTATCTGATCAAACAGGCAGATCTCAAGACCCTGGTACTGATCGGCAACTTTCGTGATCACGACTACCTGCAGACGATCAACGAACTGATTCCAGAACTTCGCACCTGCCAGCGCGGACATCTGCGTAGTGAAAAGTTTCCTGAGCTGCGCTCAGTTATCTACATTGGCCAGGAAAAACATCGGGGTATGTACAACAGCCGTGAGCTGATGCTGCTCGGCAGCCAATGTGGCGACGAACGCTATATGAGGGTCAAGGCCTCCCTCGACTGCCACGAGGTGGTCAACATGCAGTACACCTCCGGCACCACCGGTTTCCCGAAAGGAGTCATGCTCAGCCATTACAATATCCTCAACAACGGCTACTACATCGGCGATCGGCAGAAGTTTACCGAAGCCGACCGCCTCTGCCTGCCGGTGCCGCTGTTCCATTGTTTCGGTTGTGTCCTCGGGGTGTTGGCGGCGCTGACTCATGGCAGTACCCTGGTACCACTGGAAGAGTTCGATCCGTTGTTGGTGCTGGCTGCGGTGCAGAAAGAAAAATGTACCGCTCTCTACGGCGTACCAACCATGTTCATTGCCGAACTCGACCACCCGATGTTCGACATGTTCGATCTCAGTTCTCTACGCACCGGCATCATGGCTGGCTCACCCTGCCCCGAAGAGACGATGCGCCAGGTGATAGAGAAGATGCACTGCACCGATATCACCATCGCCTACGGCTTGACTGAAGCCTCACCGGTTATTACCCAGACCCGCACCGATGATTCTATCGCCCAGCGAACCGGCACGGTCGGCGCAGCGCTGCCGGAGATTGAAGTCAAAATCATCGATTCCGAAACTGGTGTGGAGGTTGCCCCCGGTGAAAGTGGTGAACTCTGTTGCCGTGGTTACAACATCATGAAGGGCTACTACAATATGCCCGAACTAACCGCCGAAGCGATTGATGCCGATGGCTGGTTGCGGTCCGGCGACCAGGCCGAGGTTGATGGGGACGGCTACTACAAAATCACCGGCCGGATCAAGGATATGATCATCCGTGGCGGCGAAAATATCTACCCGCGTGAGATTGAAGAATTTCTCTATACGATGGATGGTATCCTCGACGTGCAGGTGGCCGGTATCCCCGACAAGAAATACGGCGAGGTGGTCGGAGCCTTCATCATCCGTAAAGAAGGTATGGAGATCGCCGCAGAGGATGTTGTCGATTTTACCCGGAACCGCATCGCTCCCTACAAGAAACCAAAACATGTCTTCTTCCTCGATGCCTACCCGATGACCGCCAGCGGCAAGATTCAAAAGTACAAACTGCGTGAAATGGCCTGCGAGAAGCTCGGTATCGAGGGAGCTGTGTTCGACAATGAAAAGGAAAGATAATGACGAAAGATAAACCGACGGTAACGATTCACGGAGATCTGTGCAAGGGCTGTGGTCTCTGCATTATTCACTGCCCTAAGGAGATACTGAGCGCATCAGACAAAATCAACGAACTTGGTTATCTGACGACCGTGGTTTCCGGTGAAGGTTGTATCGGTTGTGCCAACTGCTATATTGTCTGCCCGGAGCCGGGTGCGATTACCGTGGTACGACCGTAAAAAAGTAGTGAATCGTACAATAGGGAAATCAAATCCCCCTCAATCCCCCTTTTCTAAAGGGGGAAGTTAATGCGTCCTCCCCTTTAAAAAAGGGGAGACAGAGGGGATTTTCTCAGTATTCTAAAAATAAACAACAGGAGTAACTGTTTTGAAAAAATTGGTTAAAGGAAACGAGGCGGTGGTGATTGGTGCCCTCGTTGCTGGTTGCGATGCCTACTACGGTTATCCGATCACCCCGGCAAGTGAAATCGCCCATGCTGCCAGCGAGTACTTTTTGCCCCTCGGCAAGGTTTTTGTCCAAGCCGAATGTGAAATCGGTGCTATCAATATGGTTTTTGGTTCGTCATCCTCTGGCCAGCGGGTTCTGACTGCAAGCTCTGGACCCGGCATCAGCCTGAAGATGGAAGGGATTTCCTATCTGGCTGGAGCCCAACTGCCCTGCGTTATCGTAAACGTACAGCGGGTCGGTCCAGGCCTTGGCAACATTGGTCCGGAGCAGAGCGATTATTTTCAGGTCGTCAAAGGGGGTGGCCATGGAGATTATCGGAATATCGTCCTCGCCCCGGCCTCGGTTGAGGAAACTTACCGGATGACCATCGAAGCTTTCGATCTGGCTGACAAATGGCGCACCCCGGTCTTTCTTCTGACTGATGCCACCTTGGGGCAGATGATGGAACCGATCGATATCTGCGAGGAACCGACGCAACGGGCCGACAAGCCCTGGGCCCTCGATGCCAAAGCATCGAGTAACGATAATCTGGTCACCTCGATCTACCTCGATTTCGATGATATGGAATCCCACATTGGTGGGTTGCATGAAAAGTATCGGCAGATCACCGAAACCGAAGCCAGGGCTGACGTCTATGGCGCTGCTGTGCCGGAGATCGTCCTGACCGGCTACGGTATTACCGGGCGGATGCTCCACAGTGCCGTTGATGAACTGGAAAAGCGTGGTATCGCTGCAACATTGATTCGACCACAAACCCTCTGGCCCTTCCCGAGTAAGGTTTATCAGGATACCGTCAAGCCCGGTGTTCCGGTTCTGTCGGTCGAATTGAGTCGCGGTCAGTTTATTGAGGATGTTCGGCTGTCTCTGCCGGGACATCAGGTGAAATGGTTCGGTCGGGTCGGTGGTAACTTGCCTGAGTTGGGAGAATTGGTGGAACAAGCTGAAAAATGTCTAGAGGAGGCGTCCAATGTCTAAAGTATTTGAAAAATCACCGGCCTTCTTCGACACCTTCGAACGCAAGCCAAGCATGCAGAAGACCACCCATTATTGCCCCGGTTGTGGCCACGGCATCATCGGTAAGATCATTGCTGATCAGCTTGCCGAACTCGGCCTGCAGGATCAAGCAATCTTTGTCGGTCCGGTTGGCTGCGGCGTTTTCATTTATTATTATTTTGAAAGTTCCGCTGTTTCGTCAGCTCATGGTCGCGCATCAGCCGTTGCCACCGGCGTCAGCCGCGCCAATCCCGACGCTGTCACTATCTCCTATCAGGGTGACGGCGATCTGGCGGCAATCGGTACCAGTAATGCCATCCATGCCGCCAACCGTGGCGAAAACATGATCGTCTTTTTCGTCAATAACAACATCTATGGTATGACCGGCGGCCAGCTGGCTCCGACCACCCTGATCGATCAGGTCGCTACCACCGCTCCCTATGGTCGCAGTATCAAGAATGATGGCTTTCCGCTACGGATGGCGGAGATGATGGCCGGGTTGGAAGCTCCGACTCTGGTTGCCCGGGTTGGCGTCAACAACCCGCGTAATATTCGCCAGGCCACCAAAGTGATCAAAAAAGGGCTGGAAATTCAGCGCGACAAGAAAGGCTATGCCTTCATTGAAATCCTTTCCCAGTGCCCGACCAACTGGAAAAAAGAACCCAAAGAAGCCTGTGAATGGATCGACGAGGTGGTCAGCAAGCAATACCCGTTTGGTGTGTTTAAGGATCTGACCGAGGAACGCGAAGCGGTCGAACGCCCCTGCAAACGGGTCGAATTTGCAGAAGTTGCCAAACAATTGGGACTCGTGGAAACAGCAGCGAGCGACAGTAAGCAGCTCGAAATGGCACACGATGAGATGCACTTTAAATTTGCCGGATTTGGCGGACAGGGGGTGCTCTCCCTCGGCATGATGCTGGCTCAGATGTCGATGCAACGTAATATGGAGGTCACCTGGCTTCCGTCCTATGGTCCGGAGGTGCGCGGGGGCGTGGCCAACAGTTCGGTTGTAGTGAGTAAAACCCCCATTGGTACCCCGGTGGTTGATAATCCGAATGTGCTGGTTGCCCTGAACCGGCCATCGCTGGAAAAATTTGGTCCATTGGTGCCGGAGGATGGATTGATCGTTTACAATAGTTCATTGATCGATCAAATTCCCGCCGATCTCAAATGCAAGGTATACGCCCTGCCTGCTACAGATCTGGCGTCCACAGTGGGAACCGTCAAAGCGGCCAATGTGGTGGTTCTCGGTTTCATTGCCCGCAAAACCGGGATGTTTGAGCTGGCCGATCTGGAGGTGTTCTTGTGCGAAACATTCAAGAAACCTGCTTTGCAGGAGGTTAACCTCAAAGCGGTTAACGCTGGGTGGCAGGCGGCAGGAAACCTGTAACTGACCGGTCAGGAAAACTTTTACTCATGCCAAGGCTCCCATCCTTCGGGAGCCTTCTGCATTATACACCACCCTTTAAACCGGTTCTGGTTCTTCTGTCTTCAAAGCAGATGATGGATCCAGGTTTAATGAGTTATCTTTGAGGGTCTTTTTGTTTTCGTTCAATGATAACTCTGATATCCTTCGCGCCTGGCAGTCTGTCGGACTATCTGGGCTGAAGCGAAAATTTGGTCGTTTGAGATCAGATTTTGGCTCTTTTGATTGGGGAAAACTATGCAGGAAACCCAGACTCACCGTCTACCACCACAAAACCTTGAAGCTGAAATGTCTGTTCTAGGTGGGGTATTGTTGGAAAATGAAGCCCTTAACCGAGCTTTAGAATTTCTGAGAACAGAGGATTTTTACCGGGAAAGTCACCGGAAAATTTTCAATGCTTTGATTATCTTGGGGGATAAAAGTGAACCTGCCGATCTGGTGACTTTGACCGCAGTGCTTAAAGATCGTGGTGAAATTGAAGCGGTTGGAGGAAGTACTTATCTGGCAACACTGGTCGATTATGTACAGACTGCCGCCAATATCAATTATTACTGTAAACTGGTTAAGGAAAAATCGGTTGCCCGGAAACTGATCGAAGCATCAACTGCCATTGCCACCCGTGGTTACGAAGGCGGTGATATGGAAGAGATTCTTGATCAGGCTGAGAAATCAATCTTTGAAATCTCCGAGAACCGGATTCGCCCCTCTTATTATCCGGTCAAGGATATTCTGAAGGATACCTTCAAATCGATAGAGGCGCTCTACGAGCGGAAGGAGCTGGTAACCGGGGTACCGACCGGATATCACGATCTGGATAAAATGACGGCAGGTTTGCAATCGAGCGATTTGGTCATTGTTGCCGGGCGCCCCTCGATGGGAAAAACTGCTTTTGCTTTGAATGTTATTGAATATGCCACAACTCATGCCGATAATTCTGTTCCAGCCGTAATTTTCTCTTTGGAGATGAGTAAAGAACAGTTGGTGCAACGGATGCTCTGTTCGTTGGCAAAAGTTGATGCGGGACGGTTGCGTACCGGTCATTTGGGAGAATCGGACTGGCCGAAGTTAACCATGGCTGCCGGGCAGTTGAACGAAACGCAGATATTTATTGATGATACTCCTGCTATTTCGGTTCTTGAACTCCGTTCTAAAGCTCGCCGGTTAAAAGCTGAACATGGTTTGGGTTTAATTATTGTCGATTATCTGCAGTTGATGCGGGGGAGCAATCCGGAAAGTCGGCAGCAGGAAATTTCAGAAATTTCCCGTTCACTTAAAGCCCTGGCTAAAGAGCTGGCGTTGCCGGTAGTGGCGCTGTCGCAGTTGAACCGTTCTCTTGAAAGCCGTACCGATAAACGACCAATGATGGCTGATTTGCGGGAATCGGGGGCGATTGAGCAGGATGCCGATGTGATTATGTTTGTCTATCGTGAAGCGGTCTATTGTGAAGATTGTAAGAGCCGCGAGAGAACCTGCGAAAAAGGGCATGACAGGGATGCCGAAATTATTATCGGAAAACAGCGGAATGGTCCGATTGGAACCGTACATCTGACCTTTCGTGGTGAATTTACCCGTTTTGAGAATCAAGCCAGACGGGACGATGATTATTGAGGCAGCGTAGAGGCTGACCCCTGTGTTCGCCCGATTGCTCGCGTTCTAATTCCTACTCTGTTTGACATCGATATCCAATATTTTAATTTTTTTCCGCAGAGTATTTCGGTTGATTCCAAGGATGTCAGCGGTCTTGATCTGGTTGCCTCGGGTTTTCTGCAGCACAATATTGATCAAAGGGCGCTCAATCTGATGGAGAACCATCTCGTAAAGGTTATTCATCTCTTTCAGGTTCATTCTGGCTAGAGAATTTTCCAGTTTTTGTGCAACTAAAGCTTCTAATGATTCACTCTTCCGCAGGGATTTCTCTCCCTCTAACAAATCTGGAAAATCAACCGGGATCAAAACTTGATTCGGGGAGAGAAGTACCGCTCTTTTTATCGCATTTTCAAGTTCTCGGACATTTCCAGGCCAGCGATGTGTTTCGAATAAGGCCAGGACTTCCGAGCTGCATTCCATTGAATCAATCCCAAATTCCTGTTTTGCTTTCTGCAGAAAAAAGTCAACCAGCTCGGGGATGTCATCCCGACGTTTCCGTAACGGTGGAAGTTTAATCGGGACGACATTGAGACGGTAATAAAGATCTTCTCTGAACTGTTTTTCTTTAACCAGACTGACAATATTCTGATTGGTTGCGGCAATAATCCGGACATCAACTTTCAGAGTTTTCTCTCCACCGGTACGGGTAATTTCCTTCTCCTGCAATACCCGGAGAAGTTTTGCCTGCAATTCAACAGGCATATCCCCTATTTCATCAAGAAACAGAGTCCCTCCGTCGGCTTGTTCAAATTTACCTGTTTTACGTTCAATTGCTCCAGTAAAGGCCCCCCGCTCATGACCAAACAGTTCAGTTTCCAACAGATCGTGAGGAATCGCAGCACAATTCAGGGCAATAAAAGGTTTCCCCAGCCGTTGACTGTTGATGTGGATAGCCCGGGCGACTAATTCTTTCCCTGTCCCACTTTCACCAGTGATCAGGGCGGTGATATCTGATCCGGCAATCCGACCAAGAATTTTGTAAATTTCCTGCATTGGCTGGCTGTTGCCAATGATTGACCGGCCAAAGTTACACTGATCCTGCAACTCCTCTTTGAGTTGATCAATTCTCCCGGTCAGTTCTGCCGCTTTTTCGGCCTTCAGGATAATGGCATCAAGGGCGGTCAGGTCAAACGGTTTGGTTAGATAGTCATAGGCCCCATTTTTGATAGCAGCAACGGCATGTTCCATGGTGGCTTCGGCGGTCATGATGATAATCAGGGTCTCTGGATAGTCAACGCGAAACTGCTTGAGTAGTTCCAGGCCGTGAATTCCTGGCATCTTGATATCCAGGACAGCGAGGTCGTAGTGGTTCTGCCGGGCAAGGGTTCGGGCCTGCAAGCCATCTTCTGCCAGATCAACAATAAAGCCCTGCTTTTCTAGAGCTTTTGCTAGAACCCAGCGGATACTTTCTTCATCATCGGCAACAAGAATACGTTGAATCGCCATTGTTTATTTTCCTTTGTCGGGAGTTTTTTTTGTGCGGTTATGGAACAGCGGCAGTAAAACTTTGACCTGGGTTCCCCCCTCCTGGCGATCGAAAAACTGGAGCAAACCTTCATGGTCGGAAACGATCTTCTGGCAGATTGGTAAGCCGAGGCCATTTCCACCCGTTCTGGTGGTGTAGAAGGGGTGGAAAATCTTTTCCCGCTCACTGGCCGAAATCCCCGCTCCCTGATCATAAAATGAGATCTGTACCATGGGCGTCGGGCGGCTGCCGGGAAGGCTTATGTGGTATTCGGTATCGATTCCGGTTTGTACCAGAATTTCACTGTGATCGGGGGTTGCTTCACAACCATTTTTTATCAGATTCAGGAAAAGCCTGGTGAGAAGATCACGATCTCCTGAAATATCAGGAATGCTGGGATCAAGCTGCCATTTGAAACGGATGTCACGATCAAGCACGGTGGTTTTTTGTAGAGTGACAATTTTATTCAGTAATTGACCGATGTTAATCGATTCAAGCTGGGCTTTGCGCGGGCGGGAGAGATCGAGCAACTCTTCAATAATCCGGTTGATCCGTTCTGCCTCCCGTACAATCAGCTGGGTATATTCATGGAGTTCAGGTTTCTCTTCCAGTTCCATCTGTAGCAGTTGGGCAGAACCTTTGATCCCCCCGAGGGGGTTTTTAATTTCGTGTGCCAACCCTGCCGCCATGGTTTTAATCATAGTTAATTGATCGGCATGACGGCCCGCCCCTTCGAGGGAATGAACCGTGGTTAGATCGTGGAGAACGATAACGGCACCTTGTTGTTGATCAGATGCTGAAAATATGGGTGATACTGTCACACTGATCTGTCGCTGCTGTTGAGTTGGAATCTTCAAGGTCACGGTTTCATGACTGGAGATGGAGCGTCCCTCATCCAGAGCAGTGCGGGCTAAATAACAGAGCGTCTGCTGGTTTAGAAAACATTCAAAAAAACAGCGCTGCATCGTCTGTTTTTCGGATAGTCCGGTTAAATTGTGAGCTGCTGAATTGCAAAAAATAATGACACCCTGTTGATCCATAGCAATGACAGCATCACCAATATTTTCCAGGATCAGGGAATATTCTTGCTGAGACAGTTGTTGAGAAGGCTTCATGCTGCCGCCGCTTGAGAAAAAAACAGTTCTGTCAATTCCAGAGCTTGATCGAGATTTTCAATTTTCTGCAACTGAGAGCGAAAATGGCTGGCTCCTGCCAATCCACGGGCATACCAACACAGGTGCTTGCGCATCTCTAAAAGGGCTTTTTTTTCTCCAAATTGTTGACAATGGAGCTGCAGATGTCGTGCTGCAACGGTGAACTTCTCCATCGGGGTGGGATAAATAGCCTCTTTTCCTTCAAGTAAGGCGAGAATTTGACTGATCAACCAGGGATTTCCATAACATCCCCGACCAAGCATCATGGCATCGCAACCGGTTTTCTGAAGCATCTTCAACCCATCCTCGGCATTGAAAATATCACCACTTCCAAACACCGGTATATTCAGGGCGGATTTCAACTCGGCAATCTGCTGCCAGTGAGCTTGACCTGAGAATCCCTGGCTGCGGGGGCGAGGGTGTAGAGTGATTGCATCGACCCCTTCAGTTTCCGCAATGTGACCAATTTCCAGAAAGTTCAGAGATTGCTCATCCCATCCCGAGCGAATTTTTATTGTGAGTGGTCCAGAATAGATTTTGCGAATCGCTTTCAGGATTTTGGCAACTTGTCGGGGTTCTTGCAGGAGTGCGCTGCCGGCGCCACTGCGCACAACTTTTTTAACCGGGCAACCCATATTGATATCGATCAAAGAGCTATCAGCCATAACCATCTCAACTGCTGTTGCCAGAACTTTGGGATCATCTCCAAATAGTTGAATTCCAAGAGGAAACTCTTCGTGGTCGGTGGCAAGTAATAAGCGGGTTTTCTGACCATCTCGAATCAACCCATTGGCACTGATCATTTCAGTAAATACCAGACTTGCACCGAAAGATTTCATGATTTTTCGGTAGGGAAGGCTGGTAATCCCAGCCATAGGTGCTAAGATTACTGGACCTGATAATTGCAGCGATTTTATCTGGGGAGGTTGTATCTGCATAATAATTAGGCATATTAGTTTAATCCTTGTTTTCAGGGCAAGTGAAAAATAACCTTTTTTGTCAGGTAAAAGGCACCCAACTTATGTGGGTACTTTTTTTGGATACTGTATACAATTTACAGCTTGACAAGGGAGAAGCGAGTTGTTAAAACGATATTTGTGATTTTAAGCGAAGGAAGGTTTATGAACTCATATATACGGGTTTTAGATCTCCTTATTGATTACAGGTTATAAG
>JAUVCS010000264.1 GCA_030590745.1 Desulfuromusa sp. | reverse complement strand
CCGCTTCCCTGATCAGATTGGTCGGGGTTGTGGTGCCGTCTGAGCAGGTTGAGTGGGTATGGAGATCGATATAACGCACTTTTACTTGTTTTTAATGTCGGTTGTTGATTAAAGGGGGATCAAGGTAGTGGCAATATTTATTTCTAGCGCAAGGTTGGGTCTTTATCTACTATGAGGTAGCTTTTTCTCTTTTTTTGCGTAAAATGTTTTATGTTGGTGAGAGTCCTTTTGATAATATCGCATGCCATTAGAATGTCTAGATGCTTTTTTTATTATTAGAGTTGCGAAGTGAGAGGGTGTTTTGTTAATTCGTCGCTGTTTGTCTTTCAAGGATAGGAGAATATAGATGGCTCAGATTGATGCTTTTTTCAAACTTATGAACGAACAGGGAGCTTCCGATCTTCACATGATTGCCGGCCAACAACCTCTGTTACGGGTGAGGGGTGATATTGAAAGGGTTAAGTACAATGTTATGGAAAACGATCAGCTTAAGTCCATGCTTTATGAGATAATTACTGAGGATAAAATAAAAATATTCGAGGAAACCGGTGATATTGATTTTGGTTATGAAATTCCGGGTCTGGCCAGATATCGAGGCAATCTCTTTCAGCAAAAATATGGGATCGGCTCGGTGTTCAGGGAAATTCCCAGTAAGATCATGACCTGTATGGACTTGAATTTGCCCAAAGTTGTAGCCAAGCTGGCTACTCTGCCCAAGGGGCTGGTTCTGGTTACCGGTCCAACCGGTAGCGGTAAATCGACAACCCTGGCCGCTATTGTTGATGAGGTCAACCGGCTTCGTAAGGATCATATTCTTACGATTGAAGATCCCATCGAGTTTGTCCATGAGAGTCAAAACTGCATTGTCAACCACCGTGAAGTCGGGACCCATACCAAGTCTTTTTCCGCCGCCTTGCGGGGGGCGCTTCGTGAAGATCCGGATGTTATCCTGGTCGGTGAGCTGCGTGATCTCGAAACAATTTCTCTGGCCATGGAAGCAGCCATGACCGGCCATCTGGTCTTCGGCACTCTGCATACCCTGAATGCGGCCAAGACCGTTGATCGTATTATTGAGATATTCCCGGCTAATCAGCAAGCCCAGGTTCGGTCAACGCTGGCCGATTCGCTACGGGCGGTGGTCTCCCAGACCCTGTTTAAGAGGATCGATATCAAGAGCCGCTGCCCCGCCCTTGAAATCCTGATCTGTACCCCGGCGGTTCGTAACCTTATTCGTGAAGGTAAGACCTATCAGATGCCCTCTGTGATGCAGACCGGGAAGAAGTTCGGCATGCAGACCATGGATGACGCCATCATGGTAATGTTGAAAAAACGCTGGATATCCCCGGAAGATGCTTACACAAACAGTATTGATAAGACGAAATTTGTTTCTTTCCTCAGGAGACCGCCGGCAGATTTTACCGAAGTGTGATTCTGGTATTTCCCGACAAGTCTGATTGTTTTTGATCTTTTCTGTTTTTGGCCGATTTCGCAGTGATTGTTTGCCAACTTAGCGCGCCGTTTTTTTCAACGGTAAAGGTTATTGCTCCGGATGTGGCGGTATTGAGGATATGCGTCCCCTGTTGGCGGCACCACTTCGCGAATTCAGGGTCCGGAAAATTTTCGGACTTGAAGGGGCTTGCCGAAACAACCAGCCACTTTGGGGTGCCCGCCCTCACCAGTTGGTATCCTGCTGAATATCGGCTGCCGTGGTGTGGAGCCAGTAGCACATCGCATTGCAGGTCAACTCCTTGATCAATTAAATTCTGCCCGTCATCTGCCAGAATGTCGCCGGGCAGGATGATCTCTGTGCCATCAATTTCAAATTTTATCACCAGGCTGCGGCTGTTGATTGGCAGGGCTGGGTCCTGTCTCAGATGTAGATTGCTGATGGAGGTTAGTTTTGCCGCCCCTCCGCTCGCAATCACTGTGTCTCCATCGGGAACCCTGATTTCTGCGCCTGTTTCGACGGCGGCTTGGAGGATATTCAGGTATTCCCTTGAATTTTCTTCAGAGCCGTTTGTCCAAACCATCGCCGGTCTGAAATTCCTTATAATGAACTCCAATCCGTTGTAGTGGTCCTGGTGTCCGTGGGAGATAATCACGGCGTTGAGTCG
>JAUVCS010000101.1 GCA_030590745.1 Desulfuromusa sp. | reverse complement strand
AACCCCTGCTCCAGCCAGAAACCATTGAATCATGTTGGAACGGTGAAAGTTCTGGTTCTCTTCACGTAAAACTAACAGTTCACTATTTAATAGATTATTGTCTTCAGCTAACCGTTCATTTTGGGTGCTTAGATTGAGAACATTCTCTGATTTGTTCCGCAAGTCCTGGTATTCTTCCTCTTTTTTCTTCAGAGTAAGTAGGGTTTGATCCAGTTGTGCCGAAAGCTCAGTCATCCGATTTTGCTGCTCCCCGGTTGTATCCTGGAAGGCACGAACGCTCTGCTGCTGAGTCTCAAGCTGTTGTTGCAATACTGCTATCTCTTTTGTCAGCTGCTGGATCTTGATTTTTTTGGGCAGGGTCGCACTGACATAATGACGCTGAATATAGCCTTCAGTCCCCTTTTGGGTGACTACTTTGACATAGTTTTTACCCTCTTCCAGCACCTTAACCGGGGTAGCGGTCGGTAGCGTTTCTAAAATCTTGTATTGGTTCCCTTTGCCGCTTCGGACCGTCACAATAAGCTGATCAGAAATATAGCGGGTTTCTGCGTAAAGAGAAGTTGCAGTGACCAAGAATAAAAAACCGAAGAGAATAAAAGCAAAAGAATTTTTCATGTTAAACCTTTTCATGTCAAACCTTCTTTAAATTCTGAAGTTTAATAATTAAACATGAATATTACAGATATAAAACAGTAAATTCAAGGGTTAATCGGATGTTCTTAGCGTTGGTTTTTGACCTTGTCTGGTCGGAGCCTTCGCGACGGTTACGGTGTCTCAGGAACGTCGGTTGATCTCTCCAGAGCTTCTCTGTCGGGCTGTTCGTTGTTGGCCGTTTATGTTAGTATAGTCTGAATAATTGAGTAGCAAAACAGGAAGCTTTAGACAAATGGCAAATTCAGAAATCAATAGCGGTCATAAAAGCAGAGTTTGTGATCAGACGAAAGAGCAGATCACAGTTCCATCGCTCTTTAAGGTTTTGATGCACAACGATGACTATACCACGATGGAATTTGTGATTGCTGTTCTGCGGGATGTTTTCCGTAAGCCAGAAGTAGAAGCAGAACAAATCATGTTGACGATCCATTTCCAGGGGATTGGTTTTTGTGGAACTTTCCCCCAGGCAATAGCAGAGACCAAGGCTGATCAGGCACGTATGATGGCCCGTAAAGCGGGATTTCCATTACGCTGCACCCTTGAAGAGGTTTAGTGTCGCAGCCCTTGACAAGGGGATCCATTCTCTGCGGCCTGCGCTTTGTCTTGATGCGTTTGCATGGCTCTGAATATGGCAGTTGACACACGATAGGACACACAGATGGCAGAAATGTTTGAACAAAATGTCCAGGTTGCATTTACCCTGGCAGTTCGGGAAGCTCAGCGAAGGCGTCATGAATATCTGACGACCGAGCATGTCCTTTATGCATTGCTTTTCGAAGGGGTCGGTCAGCAAATCCTTACCTCTTGCGGGGGGGATATTGATAGTTTAAAGGCGGAGTTGGAAAACTTTTTTGATACCAACCTTGAAAGCCTTCCGGAAAATACAGAAATAACTGAGGACGAAGCGGTTCCCCGGCAGACATTGGCATTGCAGCGGATGTTGCAGAGAACGGTGTTGCACATGCAAGCTTCACAGCAATCAGCCGTTGGTATTGGTGATTTGCTTGCAGCGATTCTCGAAGAGGAAAATTCCCATGCCCGTTTCTTTCTTCAGCAGCAGGGAGTGGAGCGGGTTGACCTGCTTGACCTGATTTCCCATGGAGATGCTTCCAGTGGAACAGCTGAAAGCCCGACCCGGAAACCGGCTGATCCTTCCCCCGGTGAACGAACCAAACCAAAACAGCAACCGCCAGATCCGCTTAAATTATTTACGATTGATCTGATTGCAAGGGCTAAAAATGGCAAGATTGATCCCTTGATTGGCCGGGTTCAGGAGTTGGAAAGAACTATTCTGATTCTGTGCCGGCGGCGGAAAAATAATCCCCTTTTTGTCGGTGAACCCGGAGTCGGTAAAACTGCTATGGCTGAAGGATTGGCGCTAAGGATTGTCGAAGGCGATGTCCCAGAGCTACTGAAAGATACCGAGATTTTTACTTTGGATATGGGGGCGTTACTTGCCGGAACAAAGTTTCGCGGAGATTTTGAAGAGCGACTCAAAGCCGTTGTTGTTGCGTTGCAGAAACGGGATCAGGCAGTCTTGTTTATCGATGAAATCCATACCATTGTTGGTGCCGGTGCAACCAGTGGTGGTTCTCTGGATGCATCGAACATCCTTAAGCCGGCACTCGGTTCTGGAGATTTGCGCTGTATTGGTTCGACGACCTATGAAGAATACCGTAATCTGTTTGATAAGGACCGTGCCCTGTCGCGCCGCTTTCAAAAAATCGACTTACATGAGCCCAGTAGTGAGGAAGCGTTAGATATCCTGAAAGGGTTAGCGCCCCGTTACGAACAACACCATCATGCTCGCTATACTGAAGAAGCTTTGGAATCAGCCGTTCAACTGGCAGTTAAACATCTACCGCAACGTCATTTGCCCGATAAAGCGATTGACGTGATTGATGAAGCCGGGGCCCAGCATCGTCTGGACGGACATTCTAAACGCCCGATAACTATAAATGATATTGAACGTGTTGTAGCGCGGATGGCTCGGGTACCAATGCGCACGATTGCCGGAAGTGATCGTCATCGTCTCCGCTACCTGGAGCGGGATCTGAAGCGGGTAGTTTTTGGTCAGAATCCGGCAATTGACGGTCTGGTCAAATCGATCCATCGTTCCCGGGCAGGGTTGGGTCATCCCGACAAACCGGTTGGTTCTCTCCTGTTTACCGGTCCGACTGGAGTTGGCAAGACCGAAGTTGCCAAGCAGCTGGCAATCCAGTTGGGGGTGAAGTTCCTCCGCTTTGACATGAGTGAATATATGGAGAAGCATTCGGTGGCACGGTTGATTGGTGCCCCTCCCGGCTATGTTGGCTTTGATCAAGGGGGATTACTGACTGAAGAGGTGGGGAAGAATCCCTGGTCGGTATTGCTGCTTGATGAGATCGAAAAAGCCCATCCCGACCTGTTTAATATCCTGTTGCAGGTGATGGATCATGGAATCTTGACCGATAATAATGGCAAAGAGGTCGATTTCCGTAATGTTATCCTGATTATGACCAGCAATGTCGGGGGGCGTGATATGAACGCAGTCCCGATTGGTTTTGGTAACCGAGCTGTGGCAACACCGAAAAACGCCCTTGAAAAGATATTTTCGCCAGAATTTAGAAACCGCCTTGATGCGGTGATCAACTTTTCTACCCTTGATGAAAAGATTATGTTGCAGGTGGTTGATAAGTTTCTGCAGGAGTTGGCCGGACAGCTGGGTGAGCAGAATGTTATCATCAAAATTTCTGCTGCAGCCAGGAAAGATCTGGGTCGACGGGGGTATGATCCGCTGTTTGGTGCGCGTCCGTTGGGACGGTTGATTCAGACCGAATTGAGTGATCCTCTGGCTGAGAAAATTCTTTTTGGTGAATTGCGCCATGGTGGTGAAGTCCGAGTCGGATGCAAGGCAGGTAAGTTGACCTTCCGCTACCTTTAGAATTTTTACCATGCCCTGCTACCAGTTGGACGACAATCTCTGGTTTCCTCCCGTTGCAGAGGCTGAAGATTATGGCCTGCTCGCTTTTGGTGGTGATCTTTCAGTTGAGCGGTTACTGCTTGCTTACAGTCTCGGTATTTTCCCCTGGTATAATCCGGGGGAACCACTCCTCTGGTGGTCTCCTGACCCCCGTTGTGTTCTGTTTCCCGAAAATCTCCATATCTCTCGATCATTGCAACGTTTTATGCGTAAGCAGCCCTATCGGATCAGTTTTAACGAGGATTTTCCCGGGGTTATTTATTGGTGTCGTCGATTGAGAGCCGGTCTTGACGGCAGTGGCACCTGGATTACCCCGGAAATGAAAAAGGCTTATACTCGCTTGCATGAACTTGGGTTTGCCCATTCAATTGAATGCTGGGATGGTGATAACCTTGTTGGTGGTTTGTATGGGATCTGCATCGGGCGCTGTTTTTTTGGCGAATCAATGTTCAGTCGGAGTAAAAATGCTTCAAAGGTTGTCTTGATCCACCTGATGGAACATTTACAGAATAAAGGCTTCGAATTGCTTGATTGCCAGCAGACGACCGATCATCTTATCAGTATGGGGGCGCAGGAGATTTCACGGCAAGAGTTCCAGCAATATTTGCAGAAAGCACATGTGCCTCCCCATGGACCATTTAACAGTCACTTTTAAATTTACGAGAACCTGAAACTATTGAACCAAATCCTACAGATTTTATCTAATCCCTTCTGAAAAAACAATAATCAGATCATTTGCAGGGGAAAACGACCGGTATGGTTGATCTGAATTGTGTTGTCTTCATTTTTGAACATTGGAAGGGTTCCTGTATCGAAAATCTCCCCATGACCGTGCCAGCGTAGATTATATTGATGCTGATATTTAATAAGTTTCTAAACTTTTATTCTTGACTTCCGACCCTCTGATGTCTAATGTCGACATTCGACAGATAGAAGGGCTGGTTGAATTGTGACAATTATAAAAAAAACTTATAAAGATCAAGTTGTTGATTATGTTTATCAACTACTTCTGAATAATGAGCTGAATCCTGGTGACCAGTTGAAGGAGACTGTGCTTGCAGAGCGGATGGGAATCAGTCGGGCACCGATTCGGGAGGCGATGAAAGAGATGATCATTAATGGGTTGGTCGATTATCGCCCGCAGGTTGGTAATTTTATCCCGGTTTTTTCTCCTAAACAGATTATTGACAGTTACACCACCCGTGGAGTTCTTGAAGGTTACGCAGTGATGAATGCCTGCGACCAGTTTTCTGTTGACGAGATCGAAAAGCTGGATAGCCAGGTT
>JAUVCS010000161.1 GCA_030590745.1 Desulfuromusa sp. | reverse complement strand
CAATTCTCCGGTGAGGTTGATTAAATGATCCAGCAGTTCGGTACTGACCCGCACCGTTTTACCCGAAGGGCGCTTTACAGGTGGTTTTTTTTCCTCAGGCTCATCAGGAAAGGTAATTATCTGTAACTCACTATATTGCTGGAGTTGTTGATAGATCTGCTGCTGCGGGATATCACTCTCCAGCCGGACAAGTAACTGATGGGGGGCATCACCCTGAAGTAAATCTTCAGTGGAAGGAGTTGATTCCAGAATCGTCCCCAGCTCTGCCAGCTTCTTTAACAACACCAGAAATAGTGGCCCTGAAACGACAACTGACTCTCGAAGTTGCAGTTGGATGAGTTGTCCCCGCCCACATGCTGTCAGTTCAACTGTTTTAGTCTCCGCAGCACAATCAACAGCTTCAGGTTGTTTTAAAATGCTGGCAATAAAGCTATCAACGCTCCGTTCCGGGCTGCCATTGCGGATATCGGCCAATAATAATTCCAGCAAATCGACAGCTTCAAGCAGCCAGTCAATCTCAACACCACTGATCTGCCCAAGTTGACGACAATCATCCAGATGATCTTCCAGATGATGAGCCAGCCGCGCAGTTTCACCGTATTCCATGCTTGCCGCCATCCCTTTAATCGAATGAGCACCACGAAACAAGGCATCAATCCCATCCTGATCCTGCGGATCAGAATCAAGTTGCACCAAAAGATCCACCATAAGCTGGAGATGTTCAGCCGCTTCGGTCAGAAACATTTCTCTGAAATTATCCATATCCATTAACTGTGACCTGTTCTGAAAATATGATTTGACTTATTCAGCGACAACCCGCTCAGCAACCTCAAGAACCTGAGCACTCTTAAATGGCTTAACAATAAAATCCCTGGCTCCAGCGCTGATTGCCTCCAGAATAAGACCTTGCTGCTCCAAAGCACTACAGACAACAATTCGGGCTGCCGGACTATCAGCCAATATTTTTTTTAAAGCATCAATTCCATCCAACTCCGGCATGACAATATCCATAGTAACCAGATCGGGTTGATGAGTTTTATAGGCGGCAATGGCCTGCTCACCATTGTTGGCTTCAGCAATAATCTGCCAGCCGGCCGGTTCAAAAATATCTCGCAGCAGGGCGCGCATAAATAGAGCATCATCAACTATCAGGACTCGCTTTGACAACTCAACCTCCCACCTGGGCACAGAGTGATTCAAGTTTTAACTGTAACTGTTCAAGATCAAATAAACCGACCATCTTTCCGCGCCAGTTGATAATATCATTGATATAACTTCTCTCCGTATAGTTCTGCACCTGATCCACTCCCAGGGCAACTGGACCACGTTGATTAACCAGTACAATCAACCGTTGCCCAAGCGCTCCGGAAGGAAGATCAAGCAACAAGGCCAGATCGATAACGGGAACGATCCGTCCATGAAAACTGATGGCTCCGGCAACGATGGTTGGAGAACCGGGAAAAGGATAAATTTTCTGATTTTCAACCACCTCCTGCACTTCAACCAATTCCAGAGCGTAGGTTTCATAGCCGATAGTGAATGGCAGAAGTTGCTTCATGGTTGCTCTTGCTCCAGGCTGACACCAAGATTGAAACGGCTGACCGAGGTCAACAGCTCATCCGCCAGATGGGAAAGCCGCTGTGATGCAAAGGTCATCTCTTCCATTGATGCCGTTTGCTCTTCAGTGGCTGCGGAGACCTCTTCAGTTGTAGCTGCATTATCTTCGGTCACCCGGGCAATCTCTTCTATCGCAGCAACGATTGCCTGAGCACCGGAATTCTGCTTTTCGGTCAGATCGCGGATACTGACCGATTTGACCTGTGCCGCTTCAGCTTTATCGATAATGACTTTGAATGCTCTATCAGTAATATCAACTGCTTCCCGACCGGCATCGATGGATTTGACACTCTCGTCCATTGATTGTTGCACTTTTAAACTCTGCTCACGGGTTTTCTCAATCATTCGGGTAATCTCACCAGCAGAAACACTGGTGCTATCGGCCAACTTGCTCACCTCCTCGGCAACCACCGCAAAACCATGACCATATTCTCCGGCCCGTGCCGCTTCAATCGTCGCGTTGAGAGCCAGTAAATTTGTTTTCTGCGCAATCCCGGTGATCACATCAATGATGGTACCAATCCTTTGCACTTGTTCACTGAAAGAGACAAACATCGCACCGTTTTCTTCAATCTGGCTGAGGACCTGTTTCAATTTTGCCAATGCCGTCACCGCCATTTCCTCACCATGACGAGCAGACAGGGTGGTTTCTTCTGCTGATAGTGACAAGCCGCTTGCCGAAGCGGCAACCAGATCAATCTGCTCCGCCATTTCTCGGACAACTTTGGAAGCACGTTCCACCATTTCAGCCTGAGTTTCCGCCCCCCGACTGATCTGTTCAACCGACCCTGCCACTTCGTGAGCCGTAGCAGTCATCTCTTCAGCTGTTGTCGCCTGAGACAATGACAATTCATTAACATTAAGTGAGCTGGACCGAATCTGCCCGACCAGATTACGCAAACTGGCAACCACCAGATTCAAAGAGTTGGAAAGGTCCTCTGTTTCATCAGAGAACAGCCCCTTGCGCAAACGAATTTTGCGACTCAGATCACCATCGCTCAGGCGTTCTGCCGCTTCAGTTAAAATTTTGAAATTTGCCGTAAACGCTTTGGAAAATATCCAGCCAAAAATCAGACCGACCAGCAGAGCACCGATGACGGTGATCCATTGATGCGTCCATACCGGGATCTGTAATTGGGGAACCAACAGGTTCAACATCACCACAGAAGCAACAACAAAGATAAATCCAACCACAAATTTGTAACTGATCTCAACACGCATTTTCTTCTCCTTCAGCTTGGGTCTTCCCCCGTCCTGCTCATCCCCCCACAGTCGGGGGACTATTATCGTTCCCTCTTGATGGGAACAGTTGGAACGGGTGAAAGCTTCGGCGCCAATGTACAAATAAGATATTACCGATATAAGACTTTAAATTTATGCCGTATCAGGCAACCGTCGATAGATCCGTTCCGCAGGATCAATACAGACAAACAGTTTACGGCTGCCTAGAGCCATAGTTTCTGCTCTACCCAGGACCAAGTAACCACCGGGTAGCAACGCTGCTGCCAGAATTTCCATGATCTGTTGCTGCTGTACGCGGGAAAAATAGATCAACAAATTCCGACAGAGGATCAGGTTAGCCCGATAAAACGGGTGATCTGCAATAATGTCATGACGAAAAAACTGAACCCGTTCACGGATCTTCTCAATCAACCGGTATTGCTGGCCACTTTTGATAAAAAAATCTGCCAGCATCTCTTCGGGAACACCCTGAACTCGCTCGGGAGGAAAAAAACCTCGCTTGGCTCGAGTCAAGGCTTCCGGGCTCAGATCGGTGCCGACAATTGAGAGTAAATCTTCTTGGTAGCGTTGCTTTTGACAGAGTAAAGCAAGGGAGTAGGGCTCCTCGCCATTAGCACAACCAACACTCCAAATTCTTAGCTTGCTACTGCTGTGACGTGAAATTTCCAGCAACTCGGGTAATATTTGTTTCTCCAATACCTTAAAAACACTTCCATTCCGAAAAAACTGTGACACATGAATACTCAGTGTTGCCAGAAGCTGTTCCTGTTCGTACATATTTTCCCGTAGCAACTCAATGTAAGCATCAGGATC
>JAUVCS010000246.1 GCA_030590745.1 Desulfuromusa sp. | reverse complement strand
TCGGATCAATTCTTTTGCCCGCGCTATGCAATCCAGGACAATTTGAAAAACAGCACGTTGTCGTCTACTGAACTGCCCTCCCACCGGAATTGTCCGGGTATGATCAGAAGCGTAATGGAGCTGGCTTTCAACTCCACAATCAACCAGCAGAAGATTGCCGTTTTGCAATCGGTTCTCTCGCTGATGATTGTGTAATATCTCCCCATGGGTGGTTACAATTGGTGGGAACGAAAGCATCCTTCCAGCACGGGCAGCAATTGCCTCCATTGCTCCGGCAATCTCCCATTCATAAACACCTTCCTGAGCCATTTCCATTGCCGTGGTGTGAAGTTGATAGCCCAGATCTGCAGCAGCATCCAACTCGGCAATTTCCTCTTCACCCTTAATCGAACGTAGAGCAACAACAGCCTTGATCAGCGCCGGCGAAACATCCTTATTGACGGTGGTAATATTTTTCCCCAGCAGCTTGCTCAGCATAATTTTATTTTCTGCCCGACAAGTTGGCAGATAGTGAATGGTTCTTCCAGCAGCAATTTCGGAAGAAAGGAAATTCCCGAGGCCATCAATCGAGACAGCTTCAGCAATACCAACCCTCTCAGCTCGGCTCTGCAACGATGGTTGTGAACCACTCCAGATCACACCGTCCAGACTCTGTGGCTCTCCAAACAGAATTTCACGGCCGGAATCAATATCCAGAATAATTGCAAGCCCAGGCTGATCCAATCCGCAGAAATAGAGAAAGCTACTGTCCTGACGAAAGCGATAGCAATTATCGGCTGAGTTAAACGGGGAATCGACATTTCCCAACAGGAGGATTAATCCACTTTCAACCTGCTGGATTAGTTTTTTACGCCGCTCTTGATAGATTTCTGCTGTAAACATTGTTTAGCCCTGTTTTTCACCTAATGGAAACTATTAAAGTTATATTTTTATCAAAGATATCTTTTCCTTATGCTAGACTTTGCCAAAGTTATCATGGAGGAAAAAAATATGTCCCGCTGGTTTAAAATCACTCTCATATCTGTTGTGGTTATTTTGGGGTTATTGCTCTCAACAATGGTGATCGTCCCCTGGCAAATTAAAAAGCAGGGGAGTGACTGGATTGCGAAAAACACTGATCGCACCTTAACGATTGAAAAAGTATACTTCAACCCTTTTACCCTGACTGTTGAAATCAGTGGAACAAAACTGACAGAGCAGAAGAACGATCAAACTTTTGTTGCATTTAAAAGGTTGATGCTCTCCGCTAGTGTTAAAT
This sequence comes from Desulfuromusa sp., assembly GCA_030590745.1. Taxonomy (GTDB): domain Bacteria; phylum Desulfobacterota; class Desulfuromonadia; order Desulfuromonadales; family Geopsychrobacteraceae; genus Desulfuromusa. The sequence continues at coordinate 1,289 of JAUVCS010000246.1, read as the reverse complement.
CTATCATGAAACAGGCAATCATTCTTGATCGGGTTGAGCTGGATGATCTTTTTGTTAATATCGAACTCCTCGGCAAGCAGGAGTTTAACTTTTCTGATTTTACCCGGCTTGGTGGCGACAGTCCTGAACCGGTCACTTCTGAGCCAAAAAAACCACTTTATTTCTCGTTTAATAATATTATTCTGACCGGCGGCAGCATAAATTTTACCGATCAAACTTCAGAGAAAAAATCGCAACACAAGATCCGTGAACTCGTTTTGCAGGTTCCCTTTATTGGCAATATTCCTTATTTGATTAATGATTATATTGAACCATCACTCTCCTTGACTCTGAATGGTGCAGAGATCCGTGCCGATGGACAACTCAAACCGTTTCACGATTCCCTGAATACTGACCTGTATCTGAGCTTTGATAATATCGACCTGGCCTATTACGCATTCCACTCACCGATCCCGTTGCCAATAGATGTAAAACAGGGGTTCCTTGATTGTGAAATTGAAATCTCCTACCAGGTTTCCAGAACCGAAAAACCCCGCTTGATGCTTGGCGGTGAACTGGCTCTGTCTAATATTGATCTGCGCGAACTGGATGGCCAGAAGTTATTTACTATGCCAACGTTGATTCTTGATCTCGACTGGGCGGATATCTTCACTCAGGATTTCAATCTGGTATCCCTTGATATCTATGACCCACAGATTTATATCGATCGAGACAGCTCTGGGGTGTGGAACTTTCAACAGCTTGTGCCGCAGCAAGAAACTCCAGTTGTTGATCCGAAAGCGGTTACTCCAGAAAATAAAGAGGGTGGGGATTTACCTCTTTTAACGATTAGAAAACTGGCTTTGATTGATGGTCAGATCCATTATCGTGATGATTTTGTCCCGGGGGGAGTTGCTGAAGAGATTCGGCTGGTCAATCTGGAACTGAATAATCTGTCAACTCATCGGGGAGAGAAAACTGCTGCAACTTTGAAGCTGCAGACGGAACGTAATTTTACCGTAGAGATCAACGGTGAACTGGGGCTCAATCCGCTTAGTGCCGAATTGCAGCTAACCGCTGCTGCCTTGCCGCTGAAACCCTACTACCCTTATCTGCAAGGGGTGTTGACGGCTCCGATTGAAGGTGTTTTGGGTCTTGGCGGGAAGATTGTTTATACCGAAAATGGCAATATCAAAGTTCAGCAGGCTCGGATGGAGCTGAATGACTTTTTGGTTCTCTTTTCAGACAAGGATCAGTTTAGCTTGTCTGCCTTTAGTATCAACGACAGCTCTTTTGATCTGCAACAACAA
>JAUVCS010000069.1 GCA_030590745.1 Desulfuromusa sp. | reverse complement strand
AGGTTTGAGCTGAAAACGTCCCCAGTGATCCACAACCGTTTTTCTCTCAGACCTGGCAAGCTTGTTGATATTTTTATCCTTGTAGAAAGAATCGTTGTCATAGTCGCGACTGGAGACTTCTTCAAAAATAACCCCGGTTTTAGTCCCGAAGGAGTGCCACACCCCCGGCATAACCAGCACACTTTCGCCGGGAATAAGAGTCCGTTGATGACCATCAACCGTACACTCCAGCTCACCATAGAGAACCTGAAAAGTTTCTTCCTTTTTTTCATGATAGTGGAATGGATGTTGCTGTCCAGGCAGTTGGACAACAAGTTTCTTACAATAGTCACGGCTGATACATTCAACCAGCACCGCACCTGTCTCAAGGAAATTTGGAACCCCATAATGGTGCGAATATTCTACTTTGAATTCAGGTCCCAGATGAATTTTTGCCTTATTAAGTAAAGCTTTAACCTCATGCACCGCATGCTTGATTACCAGTTCATCTTCGGTTGCAGGAAGTTCAATCTGAGCTTCAAAAATTGGTTTATTTACGGTAACATCTTTCAGACAGGTGATCCCTGATTTAAAATGTCCACTATCAAGCTGCCCTTCAATATAGGGAATTGCAAAATAAACCTGGTCACGTTCGATAATCGAACCTTTGCGGATTTTACCTTTTGCATAGACTCCGCGCTTCAGACCGTCAATGGCATTTTGTTCCGCTTCGGAAGCTGGCGGGCGCTCTTTGGGACCGCATAGCAACTGGGCTCTTTGCTTTGCCCCGATCCACTCGGCAACCTGATCTGGAGTTGATGAGTAAGCATTGAGGGGGTATTTATCGGTCTCAATCCCGACATGCCGCTCAAACAGTTCAGCACCCAGAGCAACAGCTAACTCTACCGGAACCATATCCGCTGGAGGTTCATGCGTAGACCAACCAATATGAATACCGGGATAGCGGTCACACAGCACCGCAATCTGCTGCAGATTCATGTGCTGATCGGGGGTTGGATAAATAGCAATACAATGCATCAGAGCAAAATGAACCCCTCGATGCTGAAAGAAGCTGACCAGATTATCAATATCCCGAATTGTCAGCCCCCCAGTTGAAAAAATCACCGGTTTGCCAGCAGCGGCAATCTTTTCCAACAGTGGCCAGTCTTTCCCGGAACAACTCGCCACCTTGAGGACATCAAAACCCATTTCACAAATAACATCGACAGAATCTTCATCAAAAGGGGTGCAGATAGAGACCAGCCCCTGAGCCCGAACCTCATCAAGAAAAATCTGGTACTTATCCCGGAGCAGACGGGTTGAGATAAAACGCTGAACCTGCTTATGTTCACTGTTTTTCTGGTGGTCTGGATGAATAAATGTTTCGAGCTGTCTGAATTGAAACTTCAGCGCTGCCCGGGCATTATGGTCTTTGGCCACTTTGGCAAAAGAGCGGACAATATTGAGGCCGTGCTCCATATCACCCTGATGATTGTTTGCCATATCGAGAATAAAGAGATCTTTAAAATCAAATTTCTGGTCCATATTAACTTCCTTTTATTTTATGATTCTATGGTTAAAGCATCCACTGAGTAGCCTTTACTGTAGTCGATCCGAACGCATCGCCCCTCGCGGTTTGAAATATGTGCAGCAGCAACCACCAGCATCGTATCCAAACCACATTCAAGGGAAATCATGCTGCTTTGCTGCGGGTTATTGATCATTGTCTCAATATGCTTGAGTTCTGTAATAAAATCATCCGGGCGAGTTTTCCTGAATAACTGGCTCTCTTCCGGGTGACCTCCACATTGCCAACGAACCAGATCCTCGCTGCTGATAGTAATATCAATAAAACCATCTTTCCCCTGAATACGACCCCACTTACGCGTCGGCTGGGTCACGACATCCTGAACCACGCGACCAACCAGACCTTTTTCTGTCCGCAGATTTAGCAGGCAAAGACTGTCGTAATCAAGTTTCTCGGTCTTTACGTATTCCAGGGTCGCCATGACTTCTGTGACCCGCCCTGCATCCAGATTTCGTGCAAAATGTTGCCAGAGATTGATCGCATGAGAGTGCTCACCACTGGCCCCGCCACCTCTCTGCCAGAAACCCAGATAAGTGTCCTGCGGTCCGTCAAGCCAGGGGTGGGCGGTAAAAATCCCCCCCCAGTACTCACGAAACTCAACATCCAGAGTTTCAACTGGACCAAGCTCTGGTATCAGTTCAACGGCTTTAGCTGCAGAATTACTGACCGCATGGTCGTAACCAACAAAAACCTGTACACCGGTTTCTTTGGCCAGTTGGTACAAAATATCGGCATTTTCCAGCCCTGGAGTACAGAGGGGTTTTTCCACTAGGACAGCTTTCGGCTTTTCCCCCATCGCATCAATAGCGAGATCCATATGTGAATCGGGTGGCGTGCCAATAAAAATCAGATCAAACCCGCCACGGGGAACATCCTCTGTAGAGAAAAGTTGAATAGCATCATCCCACTGACCATAACGGGCCGGGTAGATCTCTTCCTTCGTTCGCTGTAACGCTGCAGGGTCATTGTCACACAAGGTAACGTTCCAGCCTAAACGGCGAGAGGCATTTGCCAGATGGTTGCCGATGGAACCGGCACCAAAAATTTTGACATTATACATGGGGCTTCTCCCAAAAAAGAGTAAGAATTCTTAACCACAACAGATTGTGATGGTACTGATTACTTATTTATAAATCCAGTATAGATGCTTTGAATGTTTTTTCACCTTGATCCCATCGAACCTCCCCAGAAGTTTTCTGTATCGACCAATAATATCCAGCATCTCATCTCTGGTTATCCCCGGGTAACGGTGATCATGCAGGGAGATATTGTTCCGATGCCCTGGTTTATACATATTGATGCGCTTTTCAAGTGCTCTGGTTTTGGTGCGATACCAGCCGTGAAGGAGATTTCCAAAAGAAGGCGCCGGGGGTTGCTGATCCAGATAACCCGCTTCCTCCAGGACATCAACCATCCGGTCTGCGGCCAGGCGCCCTTCGAGAGCTGCTATGTGTGGTTCCAGAGCCGCTTTCCTGGTTGCGTAATCGAGGGGACCCATTTCCCCAGCAATAATCGCACGAACCGTAGTCAGTAGCTCCTCTTGTGTAAAAGTACGATGACTGACATCACGCGTAATCGCAAAATCGTATTCATCGGCAACTTCCGGCTCAAAATTGACCCCGGTTGTCCCGAGAACCGCCGATTCAACCAAAGTTGTACAGCCATTGGCAACCACCACTTTTGCCGCCATCAGCCAAGGATGAACATTGCCCTCGTTGGTAATAATCAGGTTGGGATGGTCTTTGGCAACATCGAGCCAGACTTGATGGCTTTCAGAAGGGTGGGGTCTCAAGATCACAGTGTGATCGGCAAATGCAGCACATAATTCTGGCAACATTTTCTGGAAGTGGTCAAAAATGGCAAGTTTATGACGACCTTTCCCAGCATCATAGGGATTAATTCGGCCTGCTTTTTTCCCCTCGGCGGCCTGTTTTAATTCACCAAGTTTTGAGTAATAGTGATTGACCTTGCTGAAGTTTGTATTGATGAGAATAAAATTCCCAAAACGGTTCCGGATCGCCTCTGCCTCAGGTCGATAGAACTCGCGAAGTTCGGGACGCAACAGGTCAATCCTGGGATTTCCGGTAACTTTTATCGGAGTGTTTTCATAGCCACTGAAGTCCCGGAAAGCGCGGGCATTATCCTCGCCCCAGGTCGTCAGCAAAGCAATATCTTTCATCGCAACAGCAGAGAGCCGCCAACGATGATAAACAGCATCTGGCTCCCTCAAGAGCCCCTCTTCATCCCAGGCTAAAATATCATGCCCGTTCTGGTTGAGAAGTTTAAACATGCGAATACTGCGATCTTTCATGCTCTTGGCCATGTAAACACCGCGGGGGATCGAAGCCGTCTTAAAATGGATATACGCCCGAGACCCAATCAGCACCGGGAAGCCTCGCTCTGCTGCCACACAAGAAAGGAGGATTTTTGCATCCATTTCTCGTACCTGGTTTTCTACCGGCATAATTATTGTCGAGGGTGAAGCTGTCATCTGGAACTATTCCTTTTTACAAACTTGAACAACAGGGCATTCAGTTGTGCGCAGACACTCATCTGCTGGCCGCAGTTAAAATCTATGTTGCCGTCATCATCGGTTTCAGCTCGGCAAAAGTTTTCAGAATATAATCGATCTGCTCGGAAGTATGGGCGGTACTGATACTACAACGCAGCAAGGATAACCCTGCCGGGGCAGCGGGAGGGAAGACCAGGTTGACGTAGATACCTTTGACCAATATTGCTTTCCAGGCAAATAGGGCACTCTCTTTGGTTGGGACACGGATCGCAACAATCGGACCTGGATCAGCCCCGAGTTCAAAGCCCAATTGCTTGAGCCCCTGATAGAGTTGCTCCACATTTTCCCACAGTTTTGTCCGGTGTTGTGGCTCTGAGCCAATCACTTTTAAAGCTGCCCGGACTGATGAAATTGATGCTGGGGACGGTGACGCCGTAAATATATATGAGCGACTGAGGTAGCGAACCAGATCGAGTTCTCGATGGTTACTGACACAGTAACCGCCAATCGATCCCAAACTTTTACTGAAAGTTCCAACCGTGAAATCAACATCCTCTTCCACACCGACAGCCTCAGCCAGTCCACGACCCCGCTCCCCTAAAACACCCATCGAGTGAGCTTCATCAACCATCAACCATGCTCCATATTTTTTCTTCAGGGCGACAATCTCTGCCAATGGCGCACAGTCCCCCAACATGCTGTAGATACCCTCGACAATAATCAGAGTATTTGCACTTTTTGATCCCAGTCGGCGAAGCTTTTTTTCCAGATCGACCGGTTTGTTGTGACGAAAGCGAATCATTTCAGCGCCGCTCATCCTGCAGGCATCATAGATACTCGCATGGGAGTCGGCATCCAGAACAATGACGTCTCCCGGTCCAGCCAGAGTGGAAATCATCCCCAGGTTAGTGACAAAACCGGTTGAAAAAACAATGGCGCTGTTGCAGCCATAAAAAAGGGCCAACTCTTTTTCCAGGGCACGGTGTCCAGAAAAAGTACCATTGGCCATTCGCGACCCAGTTGTCCCGGTCCCTTCTTTACCCAGAGTTTCCTGGGCAGCTGCTATACATCGTGGGTCAAAAGTCAAACCGAGATAATTGTTGGTTCCGGCCAGGATAACCCGCTGACCATCGATAGAACCCTCAGTAGCAGAATAAATTTCTTCAATGACAACATTGAAAGGATTGATCCCCTTCGGCAACAACGTTTCGCGGGTGGTTGCGATTGTCTCTAATTTATCCAGAAGTCCCATTATTTACTACCTACAATCTGCTGAATTTGCACTACAAAATCTTTAACCGTATGTAAATTTGACAAATCGTTTAACGGATAAGTGATATCAAAAATATCTTCCACATCTTCCAGCATCTCCATAAGTTTCAACGAATCAAAACCCAGGTCATTGATTAAATCCGTATCGTCCTTGATTGGTGCCTGTAACTGAGCATGTTCCTGAAGCAGAGCTTCAAACTGTTGAAAAACTGTATCGTATTCTGGGGTCGTCATAACTTTTAGAACTCCAACAACTAAAAAAGAATCTTTAGTAAAAAAGGCGTCTCATTCCGTCAGAAAATAAAATTTCAGGTTGC
>JAUVCS010000046.1 GCA_030590745.1 Desulfuromusa sp. | reverse complement strand
AGCATCGCCGGCAACTTTCAGGAAACTATCATCCTTGACACCGTCATCAGAGATAAAGAGGGTCTTAACCCGCTTACGCTTCATCTGTGAAACCAATTTGGAAGCCTCAGGATGATAACCACCAAAAATTAAAGCATCAGCTTTATTTTTACGAACTTTTTGAACAATTGAAGAATAATCCATGGCACCCGGGGTAATCCCTTCGTACAGAACTACTTCCACTTTATCCGACTCATCCAGATATTTTTTAGCAAATTCTGCGAACCCCTTACCGTAATCACCCTTGTCATGCAAAACAGCAACTTTTTTCACGCCCAGTACATTGATGGCAAAATCAACAGCCATTTTTGCCTGCATGTCATCAGAAGCGATAGTACGGAAGAAGTTGGGATAATCACCACTTTGAGTCAATGCCGGGTTGGTCGCTGAAGGTGACATGACCGGAATCTTGGCATCCTTATAGATACCCAGTGCCGCCTTGGTTGCACCCGAACAGATATGGCCAAGAACCACATGGGCACCATCGGTCACCAACTTGGTTGCGGTATTGGTTGCAATTTCAGGCTTACATTGATCATCCTGAATCAGCAGTTCTACCTGCTTGCCAAGAATACCACCATTAGCATTGATTTTTTTGACCACCAGTTGTGCAGCTTTCATGGCAGGGATACCATATGGAGCCAAGTCACCACTATGGGGACCTGCAACACCAAGCTTAATCGTATCTGCAGCAAATCCGGTTGCCGCCATGCTCAAAACCAGCGCTAATGTAGAAATCAAAATTGTCATTTTTTTCATCTGTGTTCCTCCTGATAATTTTAAGGTTGTAAAAAAGAATAACAGTTTGTTGAACTGCCATGTATAAGTCAAAGTACAAAAGTGGTCAAGAATAATTCTCAGAAATAAAGAAACTATCGATAATATTCACTATTCTGGCTATTATTATCCATTTATGGTTGAAATTCACCCAAGCAATTAACCATTGAATTGTTTTTTCATTTCATCAATCATGGTCTGAATGTCAGCCTGCCCTGCAACAAGTCGCGCAAGCCTTCGGAGTTCAGTGTAGAAGTTCTCAATTGTTTCAGAATTCATATCAGCAGCAACCACGATAAACGCCTTCTCAACTTGTGTAACCCCAAACTTGCCAATATGGTTGCCTGCAATAGTCTTAAAAACAGCTAAAGTGTGCTGCCGGTGCTGCTGCTGATTCTGTTCCTGCGAGCGCACAACCGTTTCCTCATGTTTTTGCCGCTTCTCCAGTAATAATTTACGAGTTCTCTGCCAGATTGGACCCAGATCGGCAGAACCCATCAAATCAGCCAGGACAACTTCATCGGCGCTACAGATTTCTAATACATCCAGTTTAGCCCCCGGTGAATTGGCTACAGAGGTTGATATATCGGCTGTCGACTCAAGCTCAATGTCGCCTTCATGAAAAAAACCAAGAGCATAACCCTGATCATAAAAAATCAAAGCCGTCTGATCATCAGCGTAAATCCGCAGACAGACGGTAAGGTGTTCGTCCTTGATTCGATCCAGTTGTCCGCGAACATCAAAGTGGTTTAAATCCTGACCTTTTTGGAGATAGCGCCCATGCAAGAGGGTATGAATTCCTAACACCAGATCCTTGGATAAGCGATAGATGTTAAGGGTTGCACTCCCCTTAATAGAAATTTCAAAAATTTTGGCAATGGCATCATAAGCAATTGAACGTTCTGATTCGCTTTGATTAATGAAGATAGAGCTGATCAATTGACCATTCTGGAATAGAATGACCCCTGTACCTTGAGGCGCATCAAAGCGGAGATAACCGGTAAAAGTCCCAACTCGTAACTTTTCCATTGCTCCGGGAAGATTAATTCGAGCCGGATTAACTTTTTCCCTAACAGGAACACCACGGGGTAAAAAAATCATTATCAAAAACTCCATCTTATCTATCTGATCTGATATCGGCACTCGCCTCATAGAATAGCTATAAAAATAAGGTGAATGAATCTACCACGCCACCATCAATTCTGTAAACTTTCCCATTGCTGATAGAGATCCTCTAAATTTTCTTTCAACTTAACATGATCAGTATTCACCTGTCGCCACAGGTTCTGATCCTGATAAAGATCAGGGTCAGCCATCCGTTGTTCGAGAGATACGAGTTTTTCCTCCTGTGCTTCAATTTGACCCTCAACCCTGGATAACTCTTTCTGTTGTTTTTGTTCACGTCGTTGCTGGTTTTTACGCTTTGTATGTGCCTGAATTCGACTCTGCTTATCACCTGCAGAGACTTCTCCCGATAACTTTTCCTGCTGCTCAACTCGGTTAACACTATGGCTCAAATCACCTAAAGTTTGTTTTTTACGCAAAAAATCGGCGTAATTACCGGGATAGGACTCAATCTTTCCGTCTCCAACTTCCACGATCCGGGTCACCAAAGAATCAACAAAATAGCGATCATGTGAGACAAAAACAATCGTCCCCTGGTATTTTTTCAGCGAATCGAGCAAGATTTGTTTTGACTCCAGATCAAGGTGGTTGGTCGGTTCGTCAAGTAACAGAAGATTAGCCGGCCGCAGCAATAATTTCGCCAGTGCCAGTCGATTACGCTCACCACCAGAAAGAACTTTGACCGACTTTTCAATATCATCACCAGAAAAAAGAAAAGCTCCAAGAATAGTACGCAGCCGGGGAACCATTGCCACCGGAGAATCGGCCATTATCTCAGCATAGACATCGTGGGCAGGGTTCAATTCGGCAGCCTGGTTCTGGGCAAAATAGGCCTGCAGCAAATTATGACCTGCCACCCTCTCACCTGTCACCGGAGTCTCAACTCCGGCGAGAAGACGCATCAATGTTGACTTACCTGCTCCGTTTGGCCCGACCAAAGCGACCCGTTCACCCTGCTCCACCTGAAAATCAACATGTTGTAATACTTTGAGATTCCCATAATGCTGGGAAGCATCTTTTAAACTTATTGCGATACGCCCCCCTTTGGGTGGAGAGGGAAAAGTAAAAGCAATTTTTTTCCGCTGCGGAGGTAAAGATATCCGCACAATTTTTTCCAGCTGCTTAACCCGGCTCTGCACCTGTGAGGCCTTATTGGCCTGATAACGAAACCGGCTGACGAACCCTTCAATTCGGATAATCTCTTCGTCCTGCTGCTGCTTAGCAGCTTTTAGAGCGGCTATTCTTTCATCCCTCGAACAAATATAGCGGCTGTAATTACCAGGGTAACTGGTCAAATCTCCATTCCAGATTTCGACAATCCGTGAAACAACTTTATCAAGAAAAAATCGATCATGAGAAACCAGCACAATTGCATAAGGGTAGTTCAGCAGATAATCTTCCAGCCAATCACGAGCAGGCAGGTCCAGATGATTAGTTGGTTCATCCAGCAGCAGCAAATTAGGTCTTTGCAACAGCAACTTTGCCAGGGCAATTCGCATCTGCCAGCCACCTGAAAAAGTTTCACAGGGCTTGTCGAAATCAGCAGCACTGAAGCCAAGACCGTGGAGAACCCGCCCCACTTCGGACTCCATCTGGTAACCACCACGTTGTTCGAACAGATGCTGCAACTCGGCATAGCGCTCCAATGCAGGATTATCCGTTGCAGCAGCAATATTATTTTCCAGTTGTCGCAATTCTGATTCTATTTGTTGTAAATCGGCCAGAGCACTCTGGGTCTCTGCAAACAGGGAACGACCCCGGTGTGCCAAACCATCCTGCGGCAGATAACCGAAAGTTGTCCCCTTGGCAATCTGCAGAGTTCCTCCGTCACTTTCAACTAATCCCGCTAAAAGCTTCAGGAGCGTCGATTTTCCCGCACCATTTTCACCGCAAAGACCAATCCGGTCGGTCGGGCGAATGAGGAAATCAATTGCAGAAAAAATTCTTCTATCGGCAAAAAATTTATCAATTTTTTTGAGCTGTATCATTTTTATCGTCTCGCAAACGAGTACCCTGGAACCTTTAAAGTGTCGCAAAATTGCGCAGGGATTTTGCGTGTCAACAAGACGTGATTTTCGTTGCATAGCTAGAGCTATACAGCGGAAGTTACAACGCAGTTAACGCGTAAAAGACCAAGCAAGATCGACAGTTCATGTGTGACATGACACTAACCAATTTCTATTCAGAAGCTGGTCTTATAGCACAACAGTGCAACAACCAAAAGAACCGATAAAAAAAGAGACTCCATCTAAGCTTAAATAGAGCCTCTTAAAAATTAAATAAATTACTAAAAACCGGTTTTCAATATTACCGATTTGTATATCTGATCAAATATTCTTCAGCTAACTCAGCAATTTTCACCACATCCAGATGAGCATTATTAATGACCAGATGGTAAAGAACCGGATCGGCAATAATTTTATCGGCAAAACGACGGATAAAATCATCGCGCTGACGCTGGTGTAAAGCAATAAATTCTATAGCAGCTTTTTCACTCAGGTTATGGCTCGTTATGATTTTGTTAATACGAAATTCAGGGGTTGCGACTAATCTCAAATTAATACAGTTGGGCATATCCTGAACGGCAAAAACACTTCCCCGGCCAATCAGAACACAATTCCCCCGACGGGCGAAACTTCGAATAACCGAACGCATATGGGTAAAGATTTCTGTTTCCTCTGCCCTGCTGCTATCCAGAAACATCGAGAAGATGGCCTTAAGTGAAGAGGGTGTATCTTGAGATTTTTCAATCTGCGCAACAGTATATCCTGAAAGTTCAGAGACCCGGTCAATAATCTGTCGGCCAACAATAATCCAGGGTTCTCCTGCAACCCGGGCATTCAACCGCTTGATCAACGCTTCAGCCAAGGGATAAGCCTGGCAGCCAAATTCCCGGGAGATAGTAAAGCATGGAGAGGGTTTCCCCGACTCCACAACTTGTTGCATCCGATGCCACGCCTGTAATTTTTGTTCCTGCTGTGATGACCATAAATTATTAAGTGCCATAACTGCCTCCCTTCATCCCAGTTCTTGAAATGATCTGCTACATAAATCCTGCTTATTAAAGTATAGCTGATAAACAACAAATTCGAAGTATTCCACGCAATTTTTCTTCTAAACCAAGATTCAACGAGAGTTATTCAGCTTTATACTGTATTAACAATATCGCTATTAAACTTTATCTGTTATAGTCAAAGATTATTAATGATTATTTTGCGTCTCCGCTTTGGCTGCGTCGAGACCAGCAAATAAATAGATCAACAAATTTCAGGTGGTCATTCCAGAGGGGATTATGACTGCTATTACACCCAACTTAGCCGGATAAATCCTTTGTAGACCCCGCTTGAAGCGGAGCGGTCTCTGAAAAAAAGGGTGCCGGAATGAGCCGCAAAACACTGCGGACAGAAAGGTTTTAAAAATGAGCAAGAAGATGCTTATCAATGCATCTCATCCGGAGGAAAACCGGGTGGCGATCGTTGTTGATGGAATTTTAAGCGAACTCGATATCGAGATTGCAGGACAAGAACAGAGCAAAGGGAACATTTATAAAGCGGTCGTGGTTCGGGTAGAAACCGGGCTCCAGGCTGCTTTTGTTGATTATGGCGCAGAAAAACTTGGGTTTCTGCAAATCGGAGAAGTCCACACCAAGCTCTACCCACCTAAAGATGAAACCAAAGGTCGCCCACGGATTGCAGACATTCTTCAACGTGGACAAGAAATACTGGTGCAAATTGTTAAAGAAGAACGGGGCAATAAAGGTGCCGCGCTCACCACATTCCTGTCGATTCCCGGACGTTATATGGTGCTGATGCCCGATAGCACCACCAAAGGGGTTTCACGTAAGATCAGTGTTGATTCTGAACGCAGAAGTCTGAAAAAGACCATGGCAGAATTGGATCTACCAGAACGGATGGGCTATATCGTTCGAACTGTAGGGATCGGCAAGGACAAAGACGAACTGAAACGCGATTTTGATTATCTGGTTCGCTTATTCGAAGGAATTGTTGCCCGTAAAGACGAAGTCAAAGCTCCGGCACAACTTTATCAAGAATCAAACCTTGCGATCCGCTCCATCCGGGATTATTTCAATACTGAGATGGATGAAGTTCTGATCGATGATCACAAAGTTTTTCAGGATACCAGAGATTTCTTTTCCCTGGTGATGCCGGAACTTAAACATCTGGTCAAACGACACCGTGAACGCCGCCCGATCTTCTCTCGCTATCAAATAGAAGAACAGATTGACGGTTTGGCTAAAAATCAGTCTCCCCTCCCCTCAGGTGGGTCAATTGTCATTGACCAGACTGAGGCACTTGTCGCTATCGATGTCAATTCAGGTAAAATGTCAGGTGAGAGTGGTATCGAAGCGACTGCCCATAAAACCAACCTGGAAGCTGCAGTTGAAGTTGGTCGACAATTGCGACTGCGTGACCTTGGGGGCTTGATTGTCATCGACTTTATTGACATGCGCGATCGTAAAAATATTCAGGAAATCGAACAGACAATGCGCAAAGCATTGAAAGATGACAAAGCCAAAGTTTCGGTCGGTAGAATCAGCCAGTTTGGACTTCTTGAAATGAGCCGACAGCGTTTAAAACCGGTCTTAAGCGTCGGTGCCTATCTTGAATGTCCACACTGTAAAGGTCTTGGACAGATAAAAAGTATCGAGGCTCAAGCTGTCGTGTTCTTACGTCAAGCACATACCGCAGCAGCTAAAGGGCAGATTGGTCATATAGAAGCAAATGTCCCTCTGGAAGTTGCAAATTCTCTGCTCAATCAGAAACGGGTGACCATCGGAGAGCTCGAACGTCAACTGAAGCTGAAAATATCACTGTTTGGCCGTGCCGACCTCTTACCAGGAGACCTGGAACTGGAACTGCACAAAC
>JAUVCS010000087.1 GCA_030590745.1 Desulfuromusa sp. | reverse complement strand
AGCATGAAATGACAATTTTAATTATAGAGCACGATATGCGTCTGATAATGAATTTATGTCAGCGGCTTCAGGTTCTGAATCAGGGTCACCTTCTGGCTGAGGGAACCCCTGAAGAAATTCAGAACTCTCCTGAGGTTATCGAAGCCTATCTTGGTTCTCCAAAAGAGAAAAAATCATGTTAACAGTTGAGAATATTGATGTCCACAGAGGGAAAACGCATGTTCTGCACCAAATCGATCTCCATGTCGGCCATGGTGAAATCATTGCATTGATCGGTGCAAATGGGGCGGGAAAAACAACAACCTTAAAAACAATTTCAGGTCTTCTGCGCCCGACAAAAGGAAAGATTCTTTACACCCCTGAAGCGGGAAAGGCTCCCATTGATATCTCTACCATGGCACCTGAACAGATCGTTGGTGCGGGCATTTCTCAGTGCCCGGAAGGGAGAGGGGTTTTTGCGCAACTTTCAGTCAAAGAGAACCTGCTGGTCGGAGCATATCTCCGTTCAGATAAAGAAATAGAAAAAGATATTCAATCTGTCTATGAGATGTTTCCTATCCTTGGGGAACGCTCAACTCAGGCTGCAGGAAAACTCTCTGGTGGTCAGCAAATGATGCTTGCCCTGGGTCGCTCGCTTATGAGTCAGCCAAAATTATTAATCCTGGATGAACCATCTCTGGGACTTGCCCCCCTTATCATCGAAACGATTTTTGCGATGCTGCAAAAAATTAATTCGCAAGGTGTGACCATTCTTATCGTAGAGCAGAATGCTGTTATGGCTCTTGACCTCTCCCATAGAGCCTATGTTCTTGAAACCGGTCGGGTGGCACTTTCTGGTCTGAGTTCAGATCTTGCCAGCAATCCACAGATTCAAAAATCGTATCTTGGAGTTGAATAATGGATTCAGGATATATCGCCCAGCAATTAGTCAACGGATTGATACTTGGAAGCATGTATGCCCTTGTGGCAATCGGGTTTTCAATGATCTACGGGATTGTCAGACTGATAAATTTTGCCCATGGCGATATTGTCATGATTGGTGCATTTGCAACCCTGGCCTTTATCGAAACAGTAGGGCTACCTTTCCCCCTGGTCGCACTCTGCGTCTTTCTTACCTGCTGTGGCGTTGGCATAGTCATTGAGAGGGTCAGCTTTCGCCCCATGCGCGGGGCTCCTCAAGTAACGGGATTTATCGCATCCCTTGGGATCTCCATTATGCTGCAGAATATTGGAATTCTCACTTTGAGCGCTCAGCCAAGGAATTTCAGTTTTCCCGGTTATATGCAAACAATACTTCATTTGGGGTCAGTAAGTTTCCGAATTATTGATCTGGTCATTTTTTTAACAGCTATTGTTCTAATGGTGACTCTGGTTCTACTGGTCAAGAAAACCAAGCTTGGCATTGCCATGAGGGCAACTGCAGAAAATATTGATGTGGCAAGACTGATGGGGATCAATATCAACCATACCATCATGGCTACATTTGCAATTGGAAGTGGACTTGCGGGCATTGCAGGGCTGATGTGGGGTGGAAAGTTTGGGCAGATAGACCCTCTGATGGGCTATGTCCCGGGGTTGAAATCATTTGTCGCCGCTGTTATCGGTGGGGTCGGATCGATTCCGGGTGCCATTCTCGGAGGGTTCATCCTGGGACTGGCTGAAGTCCTTTTTGTGGGTCTTTTACCACCTATTTATTCTTCATATCGGGATGCCTTTGTTTTCGGTACCCTGATCGTTATCTTGATTATCCTGCCCAATGGACTTCTTGGAAAAGACCTGGAGGATAGAGCCTGATGGAAATGAATCGTCCCCGCTACTCTCTTGCCATCATGATAATATCTTTGACCGTTTTCTCATTTTTGATAGAAAATATGGCAAATGATTATATTTTAGCTATTGTCTGTTTCACCGGGATCAACATTGTATTGGCTGTCAGTCTGAACCTTACCAATGGGTTTACCGGTCTTTTCTCCCTTGGTCATCCAGCTTTTATGGCTGTCGGCGGGTATATCACTGCCCTCTTGACTTTTCCTGCCGAGAAAAAGCCTTTATTCCTTCCGGACTTTCCTCAGTGGTTGGACTCCTTTCATCTCCCGTTTTTTCCAGCTCTTCTGGTTGGTGGTTGCGGTGCCGCATTTGTCGCTTTTCTGGTTGGAATCTCAGTTTTACGTCTGAAGGGACATTACCTCGCAGTTGCAACAATGGGTTTTATCATCATTATCCAGGTGCTGTTAAACAATGCGGACACTATCACTCGCGGGCCTCTGGGATTAAACGGACTGGAAGATTTTACCAATACTTACTGGGTTTCGGGATGGGTTATTGTCACCGTTTATATCTGTTGGAAGATTAAATTCTCTTCCCTTGGCAGATCAATGCTTGCCGTAAGGGAGGATGAAATGGCAGCCAATGCCCTTGGTGTGAACCTGTTTTCTACTCGCAGTTTCGCCCTTATCGTTGGTGCTTTTTTTGCCGGAATCGCAGGTGGGTTGTGGGGTCACCTGATTACCGCCCTGACCCCAGGTTCATTCTCTCTGCTGATGTCATTTAATATTATTGTCATGGTGGTTGTCGGTGGAACCGGGAGTATAACCGGTTCTGTTCTGGCCGCCATTATTTTCACCCTGACGATTGAATGTTTTCGCCCTCTGGAAGAGAACTTCGGAATATACGGCGTTGGTGAAATCGTTATGGCTCTGTTCCTTGTCCTTGTTCTTATATTTAAACCCAGTGGAATTTTTGGGACAGAAGAACCCGATTTTGTCATGGGAAAACATAAACCATAAAATTTCAACAAGCACCCATCCGCAAATGACAGATGGGTACTCAGCACGTTTCCTGATGGAAACTAACTAAGGAGGTTCCAGAATGAAAAAGTACTTTATGTTTATCGCCCTGGTTTTACTGTCAATGACTTTAGCAACCCCGAGTTTCTCTGCAGAAACGATAAAAATCGGGGCGCTGTACAGCGTTACTGGGTATATGTCTTCCATTGATACTCCCTCTCTTCGAGGTGCCCAGCTCGCAGTGAAGATCATTAATGAAAATGGTGGGCTGCTTAATGGTCGCAAGCTTGAGCTGATTTCGGTAGATGCAAAGACCGATCAGAAAGCAGCTGCACTTGGAGCTAAAAAACTTCTCAGCCAGGGAGTTATTGCCGGTATCGGTCACAGTGACCCTTCGTTTGTTCTGCCATCGGCTCCACTGTTCCAGAAAAAAGGGATTCCTTTTGTAACCTCCGGGGCAACTCTTCCTACCCTTCCCATGATGATCGGGGATTGTTTGTTCATGGTTCCTTTTGGGGATGATGATCAGTCTTTTGCCATTGCCGATTACTCTTATAATACCCTCGGGGTAAGAAATGTTGCTGTCTGGACCGACAATTCGATGGACTTTACCAAAGCCCTTTCAAAATTTTATAAACAACGTGCCCTAGAGCTTGGGATGAATATTGTTCTGGAAGATTTTTTTATGATGGGGGACAAAGATTTTTCAGCCCAGATTGCAAGACTTAAAAATACCTCTCCCAAGCCAGATGCTATTTTTATCTCATCGATCCCCAATGAAGCCGGTTTGACGACAAAACAGATCAGGGAAAGTGGCATGACCCTTCCTATTGTCAGCGGCGATGGTTTTGATACCGAACTTATTGTGACTGTTCCAGGAAAAGAACTTGCAAATGATGTTTATTTTTCAACTCATACCTACAGGGCAGATTCCAGACCAGAGGTAACAGCTTTTGTTGAAAACTACACAAAAGAGTACGGCGTAGCCCCTGAAAATGCATTTGCTCCATTGGGATACGATGCAGTTGCCTTGATTGCCGATGCGATTACAAGAGCCAATTCAGCAAAGCCCAAAGCATTGAAAGAGAGTCTTGCAAAAACAATGGGATTCAAGGCAGTTACAGGTGAAATATCCTATACACGTGCAAGCAGGGTTCCAGTAAAAGGTGTCTCTATCATCAGTGTTAAAAATGGAAACTACACTGTGGAAGAGATCTGGATGCCAAAACAATAGGTTGGATGACGTTAAACCTGGGCCTCTATCGTGCGGGGTCCAGGCAAGCCGAAAGGAATCTGTTTATGCTCAATTACAAGCTGGAAGAACATAATGAATATAGCATTCGGGACGCTAAGGTTGATAAAGCGATTCTGGCCATAGGTTCCACCGAAAGCCATGGTGGGCATCTACCCTTTGGTTGTGACACTTTCATATCATATAAATTAGCCTGCGAAGTTGCTTCTCGCTTGGAAAATACAGTTGTTGTCCCACCTTTATGGTTTGGTATGAGCCAACACTATAGCCATAAGCCTATGAATATCACCCTCAGCAACGATACCCTAATCCGGGTGCTCAAGGAGATCCTGGCTTCTCTGGCACATTGGGGGATAAACAAAGTATTGATCATCAACGGACATGACGGCAATATTGCCCCGATAGAAATCGCGACTCGTGATATCAAACTGGAAAATCCTGATTTTAATTTGGCTATACTTGATGCCTGGTGGGCCACTGCGGGCAATCTGTTGCCACCGGGCACCTTTGAGGTGTGGAACGGAATGGGGCATGGCGGGGAGGGAGAAACCTCTATTGCCCTCGCAATGTTCCCGGAATTGTGTCATATCGACCAGGCAAAAGGGATGATTAAGGAAATGGATCCCAATGTGAAATTGGTCTGGAATTACCAGGATCTTACCGATCATGGATCTAATGGTGATCCAAGTAAAGGGACAGTGGAAAAAGGGAATAAGATGAAAAAGGTGCTGGTCGACTATCTGGTGGCATTCGTAAAACGGATGGATGATCAAGGATGGCGATACATTTAATAAATTTCCATCCACAGTAATTGGAAAAAATAATTTTCAATTTAGCAGGCTGTTGAAAAACGTTTTCGAGGCCGCGAGTGCAAGGCGAAAATTGTCGAAAGAGCGCAGTTTATACTCTGTAAATGAGCATTTTGAGACAATTTTCAACGCAGCAATCGCAACGCAGATAGTTTTTCAACAGCCTGTTAGAGCTACTACGAGTAAAAAACTGTTGGATTTGTTCTGTAATATCAAAGATTTCAGAAAATTGTCTCTTAGATAAACTAGGGACACTCCCGACTGGCGCTAGTTTAAGCTAGATTGTAGTGAATTCGGGACTGTCCCCAGGTTTATCGGGGGCTGCCCCAGATATTTACGGACTATGAAACTACAGGGGTTCGCGTCGCAAAAGCCTGGGACAGCCCCCATGCGGGGACAGTCC
>JAUVCS010000129.1 GCA_030590745.1 Desulfuromusa sp. | reverse complement strand
TGGTTTGATCTTCAACCAGACGTAAAGAAATTGTTGCCACCAGAATGTCTGCAAGGCGCTGGCGGATAATTTCTTGTGAGTCCGGTGGATAATGACCAATAATTCGATTGATTGTTGACGCTGCATTTTGAGTATGCAGAGTTGAAAAAACCAGATGCCCGGTTTCTGAAGCCTTGATGCAGGCGTCAATGGTTTCCAGATCACGCAATTCCCCGACCATGATAACATCTGGATCCATCCTCAATGAAGCTTTCAGGGCAGAGTTAAAATCTGCCGTATCAATGCCCACTTCACGTTGAATAATACAGCTTTTCCTCGATGTAAAGAGGAACTCTATCGGATCTTCAATGGTGATAATATTGAAAGCATATTTTTCGTTGATATAGTTAATCATTGAGGCAAGCGTTGTTGATTTGCCATTTCCGGTTGGCCCGGTCACCAGGATCAGCCCATTGGGGGCCTTAATGATCTCTGAGAGGACTGCTGGTAGTTGCAGCTTCTCAAAATCACCAATTTCCGGTGGAATCACCCGCATGACAATGCCAATATGGCCCCGTTGCTTAAAGATACTGACCCGGAATCGACCACTGTTTGCTAATGAATAGGAAGCATCGAATTCACTGAAATCAGCCGGCAGATCACGTTGATTATTTTCCATGATGGTGGCGGCAATAAATTCAGTATCCTCTGGCTTTAAGCTGGCTAACTTGGAACGCAGAAGTTGTCCGTGGGCCCGAAAGAAAGGGGGGTTGTCAACTTCAAAATGGACGTCAGAAACCCGCTTTGCAAAGGCAATTTCCAGAATTTGATTGAGTGTTTTTATGTCCATAACCTATCCTAGTGTAGACCTTCTGTTTGATTGGGATAATCAAGTTGTCTCCGGAACAGGGCGTTCTCCATCGCTAATCCCGCCTGTCCGACAAAAAATTCAAGAAAATCGAGAGGTATCTGTTTTGCCCGCTGGTGACCAAAATCGGCGTAGGTGATGGTGATCACCCGATCGTTACTTTTCAGGGGCAGCAGCAGAATCGTTGCATCGGTTGGAGCCCCTATTTCCGTATAAATAAGATCCGCAAAGGTACTGTCAGTCGGTTTGCCGAAGAAACTCTCTCCCGAATCGATCATCTCAGCAAAGATTGATTCTTTACGAATCGGGATTCGCACCTTCATCGGTGCTGCAGCACCTTGCCCTTTAGCTGCGATGATGCCGATACTGCGTTCTGCAATCACCTCATTTTTATCGACGATCAAGGTGAGGGTGCGGTCAAATAATTCGCTGATAAATTGTAACACCAGCAAAGAAATATCTGGAGCTTTGCGTAATAAGCGCAATCCCGACAGACTGTTGCGTACTTTTGCAAATTGCTG
This sequence comes from Desulfuromusa sp., assembly GCA_030590745.1. Classification (GTDB taxonomy): domain Bacteria; phylum Desulfobacterota; class Desulfuromonadia; order Desulfuromonadales; family Geopsychrobacteraceae; genus Desulfuromusa. The sequence continues at coordinate 3,082 of JAUVCS010000129.1, read as the reverse complement.
GCGACGATCTTCGTTAAAGCAGTTATGAATGTAGACCTGAAATGTATTGAGGAAATTAATCATATCCTCGGTAAATGTTTCTTCTCGTTCAGAAAAATAGGGAACTGGCAGAACGGCTCTCGTTCCGTCGTTAAGCGATTGCAGTGAAAAGCTGAAGTCGAGAGAGGAAACCAGCTGAATAATTGAAATTTGCGGATACTGTTCCGTTTTCAATGAACGGGTTTCAACGATCTCACTCTGACTGAACCCTTCGGTATCTTCTACGGGGCTGCCAAAAACCAGAATGGGTTCCAGATATTTAAGCAACGTCCGCTCAATCAAATTATCCAGATCACGCCGGTCAGCAGTGACAAAAACCAGAACCCCCTCTTTTTTACAGACCGTTATCATTGCATGCTGCAGGAACTTATCGCAGGTATAGATAATGACCGCCTGGGCTTTTGATCCTGCCGTCGCGGAGTCATCACTTCGCAGGTAAGTTGTCGTGATGCCGGATAAAAATTTGACCAGTCGCTCTTTCCCTTCACCGGGGATCTCGGGAAGCGTATCTTCAATCACCTGATGGTGAATATCAGCCGGGCCAAAAGATTCCAGCCCTTTAAATATATAGGGTTTTTTTCGCTCTATTTTATCCAGATCGGCCAGCCCAAGCAGATTTTCCGATACCAGGATTTCTTCTGTGTCACTCTCTTCTTCCTGCTCCGGCTCCCCGACATCTTCTAGCTGTTCCAGCGGGTTTTCGATCAGTGGCTCATCAGAAATTTGAATTTCACCGGCATGGACCTTCTCATCAAAAATACGCAGGGCATCCAACAGCACCATCTGCGTGTTCATGGTAACATCTTGCAGCTGTTTGGGCAGATAACGGTAGCTGTCAGAAATTTCAACCTTATCGACATCCAGGGTAAAAAGGCCCCGAGTCCAGCCAATCATCTCGACAACTGTCATCTCGATCAAGGTCTCAAGGGCTTTAAAGGCGGCATCTTTAGAGAGCCCGCAATTTTCAAGCAGGGTCGCAATCAGGGGTTTACGGTCATCTCCTGCCTGTTTCTGGATATTAAGGGCTTTATCCAGGTCCTCCTGCCCGATAATCTGACCTTCGAGGAGAATTCTACCAATTTTCAGTTTTTCACTGGAATGGTTTGCGCTGACGATATAACCATCATTAAAAACAAGTTGCGCTTCACCTTTGCGGCTATAGACATTCAAAGTCCCCGATTTACGGGTTGAATGGATCAATTGAATCACATCAACGATAGGTAAGTGTTCAAGCTCGCCAGTTAATGGCATCTGCTGTTCTCCCTTGCGTAGTTTTGTGCCGTGCGGTGAAACGACATTTTAAACAAAGTTATCACTACTTATAAGTGAATGTTAAAAAGCATTAAACTAAAAATTGTCATTAGTTTCAAGTAAAATCAACATTTTAATCTTCTCAGCCTAAAATAATCACCAATACTGAATAATTTTTCCAATACTTCTTGTCCCACAGATGCCACTTGGTTGATAATAATTTCTTATGGTTGTCTACTCATCTGCCACCAAGACGCCAAGAGCATCAAGAAAAGACTTTTGTTTTTAATCAAAAACCAGAATCATGATCTTGAATTTATCCGCTCTTATCCGCTCTTATCTGTGTTCAATTGAGCCTTTGACTTTCCTGGTTCAAAACATTTTAGCGAACACAGATAAAGGCGGATGCACACAGATAAAAGCTTAAAGGTCTTTTCTGGATAAAAAACCGGGTTTTTACTTTTGACCCTCTTGGAGAGCTTGGCGTCTTGGTGGCTATCTCATTGTTTTAAAACGATAAATAGACCGAATTGGAGAGTTTCTGATGATGATTAAAATCAATGCCAAAGAATCAGTTGAAATTGTTGAGGGCGTTTTTGTCAGCGTGATTGATGAGTCAGGCAGTCTATATCACAGCTGGGACGAACTGACCGTAGCGCAGCAGGAATGTTATTCCGGGATGAGACGTGGTGTTCAGGAAGTCTACGATCAATTCAAGGGTGGGATGAAAGGGTGACTGGGGAGGGTATAATGTCACAATTTTTTATAGAGAAATAGAAACAGTCAATGAAATTTCTTTACTCATGGAGCTGTCGAAAAACTTTACAGTTAGGATTCTGGTAGGCATGAAATTTTTATTTTAAACACCTGGGGCAATCCCGAATGGCGCTAGTTCAAACTACCTTAGCACGATATTTGCTCCAATGTGGAACCACCCTCATTTCATGCCCCGGTGCTGTCATTCTTTGATAGTTTTTGGGTCTTCGTTTGACACAACGGGGATCACTTCTGTCGGCTCGCTGGTAAATGGGAACATCAGTTATTGCGTCATATAAATCACTGACCAGCCTGAATTATTCTGCCCGACTGAGCTGATCATAGCGCTGTTGAGACCTGCTCTCTACTCTCCCCTAATTGACCCCTAATCTTCTTACAAACAAGAGGATTATCCAATTCACGCTGAACTAAGACAATCTGGCCCCTTGTTCTGAGAAGGCATTTCAGAGGAAATGGATTTTTCAGCTACGTCTCCTTTTGTGCACAGAATACCAATGTCGGAAAACTTTACAGTCGGGTTACAGTTGCTTTCACAAAACTATATCTCCTTGAAATCTTTAAGAGACATGAAGGGGTATGTTTATTGCACTTATAAGTATGTGGTTTGGGAAATCTTGCCCCGCCTAAGAGCAAGACTTTTGCAAGAGACTCTGGCTAGTCAGATTTTATTTATTTAGTGTGTAGATTGAATTTATAGACACCTAAAAGGAGAACTCCCTATGAAAATACTAGTTAGTGCGTTTTTGCTTGCTGTTGGATTGTTTGTATCTATCCCTGGTGGTGTTGCTGAAGCAATAGTTCTCGATGGGACAGGTAGTTTTGCCGAAGGCTACCAACTCGGTTTTGACGTCAGCTTTGTAGTTGAAGGTGGCAGTGGCGAGGATGATGTAAGTGGTCCTTTTACAAGTAACATAGTTCAGGGTGGAAAGCTGTTTTTTGGTACAGATAAAAGTACTGGCAAACAATACATGGCCTTTACTATGCCGTTAGATTTTGTCGATAACACCTATGGATA
>JAUVCS010000075.1 GCA_030590745.1 Desulfuromusa sp. | reverse complement strand
GCAATGGCCTGTTCACCGCAACTGGCTTCTGCAATAATTTGCCAGTCCGCCAATTCGAAAATATCTCGCAGCATGGCACGCATAAATAGAGCATCATCGACGATCATAACTCGCTTTGGCAATTCAACCTCCGGATTGAGTGCAGAGCAACTCAAGTTTTATCTGTAACTGGTCAAGATCAAACAAACTGATCATCTTGCCGTGCCAGTTGATAACCTCATTGATATAACTTCTCTCAGCATAGTCCTCCATCTGAATATCCGAACCTGTCTCAATATTGATAACTGCCTGCACCTGATCCACCCCTAATGCAACTGGGCCATGTTGATTAGTCAGCACAATCAACCGTTGTCCCTTTTTATTGAGGGGGAAATCAAGCAGTTGAGCCAGATCAACAACCGGAACAATCCGACCATGAAAATTGATCGCCCCAGCTACAATTTCGGGAGAACCGGGGAACAGGTAGATTGTTTGGTTTTCAACAACCTCTTGAACTTCAACTAAATCTAGAGCATAGGTTTCATAACCAATAATGAATGGTAAAAGTTGCCTCATTGTTGCTTTTGCTCCGAGGTGATACCAAGATTGAAGCGGCTGACCGAAGTCAATAACTCATCAGCCAGATGGGAGAGGCGCTGTGAAGCAAAGGTCATCTCTTCCATTGAAGCAGTTTGCTCCTCGGTTGCTGCAGAAACTTCCTCTGTTGAGGCTGCATTATCCTCAGTAACCCGAGCAATCTCTTCAATTGCTGCAACAATTGTCTGTGCCCCCGAACTCTGTTTTTCGGTCAAATCCCGAATAGTGACCGACTTGACCTGGGCAGCTTCGGCTTTATTGATAATTTCTTTAAATGCTCTATCGGTAATATCGACCGATTCCCGACCCGCATCGATAGATCTGACACTCTCCTCCATCGATCGTTGCACCTTCAGACTTTGCTCACGGGTTTTCTCAACCATCCGGGTGATCTCTCCAGCCGAAACACTGGTACTATCAGCTAACTTGCTCACCTCTTCAGCAACCACGGCAAAACCATGCCCATATTCCCCGGCTCGTGCTGCTTCAATTGTTGCATTAAGAGCGAGCAAATTGGTCTTCTGTGCTATGCCGGTGATCACATCCACGATTGTCCCGATTTTTTGTACCTGCTCGCTGAAAGAGACAAACATTGCTCCATTCTCTTCTATCTGAGTGAGCACCTTTTTCAGATTAGCCAGGGCTGTCACCGTCATCTCCTCGCCATGGCGGGCAGACAGAGTGGTTTCTTCTGCTGACAAAGAGAGTCCATTTGCCGAACTGGCAACCAGATCAATTTGCCCGGCCATTTCCCGGATAACTTTGGAGGCACGCTCAACCATTTCAGCCTGAGTTTCCGCCCCCCGACTGATCTGTTCAACTGACCCTGCCACCTCGTGAGCAGTCGCTGTCATCTCTTCTGCTGTTGTTGCCTGAGAAAGTGACAACTCATTAACATTGAGGGAGCTGGTACGAATCTGCCCGACCAAGTTACGTAAACTATTAACTACCAGATTCAAAGAGTTGGAAAGATCCTCTGTTTCGTCAGAAAACAGCCCCTTGCGTAGTCGAACATTACGACTCAGGTCACCATCACTTAACCGCTCAGCCCCTTGGGTCAAAATCCTGAAATTTGTCGTAAATACCTTGGAAAATATCCAGCCAAAAATCAGACCAACCAGCAAAGCGCCAACAATGGTAATCCACTGATGTGTCCATACCGGGATCTGTAACTGCGGAACCAACAGGTTCAGCAGGACAACAGAGGCAACAACGAAGATAAATCCAACGACAAATTTGTAACTGATATCAACACGCATTTTCTTCTCCTTCCACTCAACCCTTCTCCATAAAGGAAAAGGTGGTCAGCGGCCGAATGAGGGGGAAATATTTAAAATATAATAGAAATTTTAGTCTGCCTGGTTAATCTCATTCATCTTCACCCGCCGATAAATTCTCTCCGCAGGATCAATACACTCAAACAGTCCACGACAGGCCGAGGTCAGCGTTTCTGCTCTACCCAGAACCAGATAGCCGCCTGGCAGCAACGCGGTTGCCAGGGTTTCGATAATTTGTTGCTGCTGTGCACGAGAAAAATAGATCAGCAGATTCCGGCACAGAATCAAATTGGCCCGGTAAAATGGTTTATCGGCCAGAATATCATGACGAAAAAATTGAACTCGCTCACGAATCTCCTCAAGTAGCTGGTATTGCTGACCAGTTTCAACAAAACATTCTGCAAGCATTTCAGCTGAAACATTCTGGACCCGCGCTGCGGGGAAAAGTCCCTGCTTAGCTCGGGTTAAAGCTTCCGGGCTCAGATCGGTCCCAACAATCGATAGTAAATCCTCTGCTTGCTGGTGTTTCTGACAGAGTAGAGCAATAGAATAGGGCTCCTCACCATTGGCACAGCCAACACTCCAGATTCTCAATTTGTGACTATGTCGACGTGAATTTTCCTGAAGTTCCGGTAATACTTGTTTTTCCAATAGCTGAAAAACACTTTCATTACGAAAAAACTGCGAGACATGAATACTCAGTGTTGCCATGAGCTGTTCCTGCTCGCGAAGGTTTTCCTTCAACAGCTCAATATAGGCCTCAGGTTCATTGGAACCAACCGTCCTGATCCGTGCCGCAAGGCGACGCTTAATACAGAGAACTTTATACCCTTCCAGATGAAAATTCTGCTGCTTCCGCAATATTTCAGCGATCTGATCATAGACCGCATCATCAAGGTCTGCGCCAATAAAGGGAGACTGGTTCTGCGACTTTTGTTCCTCAATAACCTCATGCTCCCGATAGGGGAGCGAAGCCGTTGCCGCTGGATTGTAACTATCAAGTAAAATGGTCAAAACCACCTCGCTGACAGTGATAGAGTTCACCGCTCTTTTGACGAACCCGCAGCCCCGGTTCCAGGCTGATTATCCCAATCTGCGTGACCACAGACTCCATCTCAATTTGACTGTCGAGATCTTTCAAGGGGGAAGTAAAAACCAGCTCATAATCTTCACCACCCGCAAGTGCCAGATCAATCAGGGAAAAATCCTCACTTAAGGCTCTTTGAAACGGCTCCGAAAGGGGGATCTTCTCCAGATCAAGTTCGGCTCCCACCCCGGAAGCGGTTAAAATATGATCCAGATCCGCCAACAATCCATCAGAAACATCCAGCATGGCTGTTGCTAACTGTCGCTTCGATAACTCCTGTCCCAAGGCAACCCGGGGAGTTGGAGTATGAAAGCGCCCCGCCAGGTAGTTATCTGGTTGTTGCCCTTTTCCCAGAAGCTGAAGGGCCAGAGCACTATCACCTAAAGAACCGGAAACATAGATGGCATCGCCATAACTAGCTCCCTCGCGGCAGACCGCCTCGGTTGCAGCAACCGTCCCCTGAACAGTCACCGAAATCAGCAATGGCCCGGAAGAACTACAGGTATCACCACCCGCCAGGACAGCACCGTGGATCTCAACCTCTGCCAGAAATCCTGAAATGAACTCTTTAACCTCTGCATCGCTCATCTCACGGGGTCGACCAATAGCTAAAAATAATGATTGTGGAGTTCCCCCCATGGCTGCAATGTCACTGATATTGACTGCTGCAGCCTTACGTCCCAGATCGAACCAACTGCTCCATTCCCGCCTGAAATGAACTCCCTCAATAAATAAATCGGTACTGGTTAATAGATCTTGTCCCTCCTGCTGGGGCTGGATAGAACAATCATCACCGATTCCCATGGTAAGATAGGAAGGGCAACCCGTCTGCTGTTGAATCCAGCGGATCAATTCAAACTCTTTCAAACCAGCTTTTTTATTAACCACCATATTCTTTACCTAATATTAATTTTTATACGCTAATTATTATTTTTCTTTCACTTTATGTCAAGTAAAGCCTGACAATAAACAAAAAAAAGAGTACTCAGCAGATGCCAAGCACTCTTTTTTGTTATTTTCAGGTAATAAAATATTACAATTAAACCCTTGGCCCTGCCTGGGTAAAATCAAAATCGTTATTCTCGATCATATATTTCTTGAAGTTCTCAATAAACATACCCGCGAGTTTATTGGCTGTCTGATCAAAAGCCCCTTTATCCGGCCAGGAATTACGCGGATTGAGCAACTCAGTATCAACCCCGTGCAGCTCTTTGGGGATATTGAGCTTAAAAAAACGGGTCTGCTCAAATTCACAATTGTTGATACTGCCATCTAGAATTGCGTTGATGCAGGAACGGGTCGCTTTGATGCTCATCCGCTTACCGACTCCATAGCCACCACCGGCCCAGCCGGTATTCACCAGATAGGCGTTGACGTTGTACTTTTCCATTTTTTCGCCCAGCAATTTGGCATAGGCGGTCGGATGAAGCGGTAAAAACGCTTCACCGAAGCAGGCAGAGAAGGCAGCCACCGGCTCGGTAATACCCCGCTCGGTTCCGGCAACCTTGGCGGTATAACCAGAAAGGAAGTAGTACATCGCCTGCTCTTTAGTTAACTTGGAAACCGGAGGCAGAACACCAAAGGCATCGCAGGTGAGAAAAATAATATTCTGCGGATGATCGGCGCGCAAACTTGGCTCATGGTTTTCGATATGTTCAATCGGATAAGAGACCCGTGTATTCTCAGTTTTGGAGTTATCGCTGTAATCGATATTGCCATCGGCATCAGCAACAACATTTTCGAGCAGTGCATCGCGTCTGATGGCGCTGAAGATCTCTGGCTCGCTGTCGGAAGAAAGATCGATGGTTTTGGCATAGCAACCACCCTCAAAGTTGAAGATACCCTCATCGTCCCAACCATGCTCATCGTCACCGATCAATTTACGTCTGGAATCGGTTGAGAGGGTTGTTTTACCGGTTCCAGAAAGGCCGAAGAAAAGGCAGACATCACCATCTTTGCCAACGTTGGCACTGCAATGCATAGAAAGGATATTCTCCAGTGGCAACCAGTAGTTCATCATCGTGAAGATGCCCTTTTTCATCTCGCCGCCGTACCAGCTTCCACCGATGATAGCGATATTCTTCTCGATATTGAAAACAACAAAAACGTCAGAGTGCAGGCCGTGCTTTTCCCAATTGATATTGGTAGTGCCGGCAGCATTGTAGACGGTGAAATCGGGAGTAAATTCTTCCAGTTGTTTTTCGTCAGGGCGGATAAACATATTTTTGATGAAGTGCGATTGCCAGGCGATCTCGGTCACAAAACGGACTTTTCGGGTAGTTTTCGGGTTTGCACCGCTGAAACCATCAGCGACGTAGACATCCTTGCCGGAGAGATAGTCGACCACCTGCGCGTGGAGCTCATTAAAAATATCTTCGCTGACCGGCTGGTTGATATTGCCCCAAGCGATATTATCCCGTGATGGCTGCTGCCTGACAAAATATTTATCTTTGGGGGAACGGCCGGTAAATTTTCCGGTATCGACCATCATCGTTCCGTTAGCCGAAAGGGCTCCCTCATTATTTTTCGTTTCATGGTCAAACAGCTCATCATAACTGAG
>JAUVCS010000132.1 GCA_030590745.1 Desulfuromusa sp. | reverse complement strand
AAGGCCTACGTTGGTGATACTCTCGTTGCGGAAGCAAATTTAAAGGCAACCTTTGCCGATAAGTAATTTGGACATCTTATGATTCATTCAACCGCAATTATTGCTCCAGGTGCAGAACTCGATTCCACCGTATCAGTTGGCCCTTATGCCGTTATCGGTGAGCATGTCAAAATTGGTGCAGGAACGACCGTTGGACCCCATACCGTTATCGAGGGGCGAACCGAGATTGGTTGTGATAATCGGATTTTTCAGTTTGCTTCGATCGGAGCAGTACCTCAGGATCTGAAATTTTCAGGGGAGGAGACATATCTCACAATTGGTTCTCGCAACAAAATTCGTGAGTTTGTGACAATTCATCTTGGAACTGAGACCGGCAATGGAATAACCACCGTAGGAAATGATAATCTGTTTATGGCCTATTCCCATGTTGCACATGACTGTGTTGTTAAAGACCATATTGTCATGGCAAATGCTGCGACTCTGGCCGGGCATGTTGAAGTGGATGATTATACTATTCTGGGTGGGTTGTGCGCAGTTCACCAGTTTACCCGGATTGGTTGCCATGTGATGGCAAGTGGCGGTTCTATGATTGGCCAGGACATTGCTCCCTATTCGATCATTCAGGGTGATCGGGCACGAATTGTCGGATTAAATTTAACCGGATTGAAACGCCGCGGCTTCAGTGCTCAATCTCTGTCTAATATCAAAAAAATATATAAAATAGTCTTCCGCTCAAACCTTAATCTGAGTGAAGCTGTTGCGCAAATAGAAGACCAGTTTGATACCACTCTGGAAGAGGTAGCAACTTATCTTGATTTTCTGAAAAAAAGTGAGCGTGGTCTGGCACGTTAACCAGCTGATCTCCAATTTTGTCAGTCACACAAATTGCGAGAGCCAACTTGGTTCTCGCCTTTTGTTTTTGTGTAAGAGAATTTATGTCACCAACTGATTCCACTAAATCTCATAACGTGATGGTTGTCGCCGGTGAAGCTTCGGGGGATCTGCATGGCAGCAACCTCATTCTGGCCACAGCTGAATATCATCCGGAATTGATTTTTTTTGGTGTCGGTGGTGATAAAATGTCTGCAGCGGGTTGCCGAATTCTTTTTCCTTCAGACGAGTTAGCGGTTATGGGGGTTGTCGAAGTTGTCAGGCAACTCCCCAAAATATTTTGTCGTTTTCGACAACTCAAAAAAATCCTCTTGGGTTCTGCTCCTCCGGAGCTATTGGTTTTAATCGATTTTCCGGACTTTAACTTGCGTCTCGCTAAAGTTGCAAAGGCAGCTGGGGTGCCGGTTCTTTACTACATCAGCCCCAAGGTCTGGGCTTGGCGCAGTGGTCGGGCAAAAGTTATTGCTGAACGGGTTGACCGGATGGCATTGATTTTTCCTTTTGAGGAAGAAATTTATGCACCATTGGGGGTCAATACGGAGTATGTTGGCAATCCTCTCCTCGATGAATTCTCTCGCAACCAGCCGCAAGGTCTGTTACGCAATCAGCTGGGTATCGGGGCAGATGAGCAGGTCGTAGGAATATTTCCCGGAAGTCGTAACAGTGAGTTGCAATATATTTTAGAGACTCTCGTTGCCACCGCTGAACTGCTACATACCAAGAAACCTGCAGTTAAATTTCTCCTCCCCGTTGCTCCGTCATTGTCACGTACCCGTTTAGAAGAGAGATTTTCGCAGACAGATTTACCAATCTTTGTTGTGGAGGAGAATATCTATGAGGTGGCCACTGCCTGTGACGCAGTTTTAACTGTCTCCGGGAGTGTGACATTACAACTTTCTCTGGTTGGAACACCAATGGCTATTCTCTATAAAGTTGCCCCTTTGAGCTACCATATCGGCAAAATTTTGATTAAAATCAGCTCTTTTGGTCTGCCAAATATTGTTGTCGGTCGGAAAATTGTACAGGAGTTTATTCAGGATGGCGCAGAGCCTGTACCATTATGTGATGAGATGCTGAGACTTCTTGATGATCAGGACTATCGGGAAAAAATGGATCAGGATCTGCAAGAGGTTCGGCAGCTATTGGGTGAACCCGGCTGCTCGGTACGAGTTTCTAATATGATTGCGGAAATGTTATCAGCTTAGCGTTCAGACAGGAATATTTGTGTCAAAGTATAAGCAACAAGAGAACATCTATCTAAGACTTATCAGCTATGCTGCACCATATAAATGGCTTATTGCCCTGTCAATGGTCGCTTCCCTTGGGGTTGCTGCTTCTGATGCTCTTATTGCCTATCTGGTAAAACCCTTTGTCGATGATTTGATCATTGCCGGGGATGTGGGCTTGGCTCAACTCGTTCCATTTCTGGTTGTCGGGCTGGCGACATTCAAGGGACTCTCTCGCTATGTGCAATCCTATAATATCCGTACGGCGGGGCAGCTTGCTATTCAGGATATCCGTAATGAAGTTTTTGGTCATTCGTTAAGATTGCCGATGCGCTTTTTTACCAGTAACTCTTCCGGTTCATTGATGTCAAGAATCCTCAACGATGTCAATGTGATGCAATCTGCTCTTGCAGATATCCTGGTCACTCTGCTCCGTGAAACCCTGACTTTAATTGCTTTGACCGGTTATGCCTTTTATGCCGACTGGAAAATGGCCCTGATGGCTTTTGTGGTCATCCCGGCAACCATCTGGCCGGCGGCAGGGCTTGGTCGAAAAATCAAAAAGTTTTCCCGGCGGGGGCAGGATGCAATGGGGACATTAACCGGCGTACTGGAGCAGAGTATTTCTGGGGTCAAGGTGATTAAGGCTTTCGCTGCAGAAGAGCGTGAAGAACAGAAATTTATCCGGGAAAATTCCCGTTTTTTTACTTTTATCCGTAAAACCTTTCGTTATTCAGCCGCTTCGGCTCCGATGATGGAGATTATGACCTCATTCGGTGTTGCGGCGGTTCTCTGGTATGGTTTGGATCGAGTTGCAGCTGATGCAATAACCAAGGGGGAGTTGTTCTCTATTCTTGCCGCTATTTTATTGATGTATTCGCCACTTAAGCGGTTAATTAAGGTGAATAATACCATGCAGAAAGCGGTTGGTGCTGCAGAGCGGGTCTTTGAAATATTGGATAGTCCAACTGAAACTGCCGATGTTGAAGATGCCGTTGATCTATCCCGAAGTCTGGGTCATGTCAGTTTTGAAAACGTCGGGTTTGCCTATGATGATGAGCTGGTTTTGCAGAACTTTTCTGTTCAGGCAAGCCCCGGTGAAGTGATTGCCCTGGTTGGATCAAGTGGTGCCGGTAAAAGTACTTTTATTGGGTTGTTGAATCGTTTTTACGATCCACAACAGGGGAAGATTCTGATTGATGGTCATGACCTCTGCACAATTACCCGGAAAAGTTTACATGCGAATCTGGCACTGGTCGATCAAGAGACATTTTTATTCAACGATACCATTGCTAATAATATCCGTTACGGGCAACCTGATGCCGATTTTTCACAAGTAGAGGCTGCTGCTGCTCAGGCTTATGCCGATGAGTTTATCCGGCAGCTGCCAGAGGGCTACGAAACCTCCATTGGTGATCGTGGAGTGCGGTTGTCAGGTGGACAACGGCAGCGGCTCTGTATTGCCCGGGCGATTCTTTGCAATGCTCCAATTCTGATGTTAGATGAGGCGACCAGTGCACTGGATACAGAGAGTGAGGCCATGGTGCAACAGGCTCTTGGTAATCTGATGAAAAACCGGACCACGTTTGTGATTGCCCACCGCTTGTCGACAATTATGCATGCCGACCGGATTCTGGTACTTGCAGGGGGAGAGATCAAGGAATCAGGAACCCACCAGCAATTAATGGAAAAGTCGGGATTGTATCAGCGATTTTACGAAACACAATTCAGGGACAAAACTGATGGGAATTAAGAATCACCTGCTGGTGTCGTATGCTCCCATATTTGCATCTCTGGCGATCCGTTTTCTCTATACAACCAACCGGACAGAGATTCTCGGGGGAGAACAACCCCAAAGACTCTGGGATCGTGGTGAGAAGATTATCTTATCCAGCTGGCATGATCAGCTATTGATGATGATAATGGCCTACCGGGGGGAGGGGGCAAAGATTCTGATCAGCTCGTCCAGGGATGGTGAGTTGATTGCAAGGACGATGGGTTATTTTGGTCAGGGTACCGTGCGCGGCTCTTCCAGTCGCGGTGGTCGTGCTGCCTTTAAGCAGTTACTCGCTCTTGGTCAGGAGAAAGCTGACATTGGTTTTACCCCAGATGGGCCACTGGGGCCACGTCATGAATTGAAGGAGGGGATTGTCCAACTGGCACGGTTAAGTGGCCGCCCTGTTGTGCCGCTGGCTTTTGTCTGCAGCCGT
>JAUVCS010000097.1 GCA_030590745.1 Desulfuromusa sp. | reverse complement strand
GGAACTGCTGCTCTACACGCCTTACAACAACTCGGTTATTCTGCTGTCGCCATTGATGTTAACCGGAACCTGCCGCAGCAATTAGAACAGGCCGGCGTTGAAGTTGCCTTCATTGCACTGCATGGACGCTTTGGTGAAGATGGTCGGGTTCAGGGGTTATTGGAAATGTTGCAGATCCCCTATACCGGAAGCGGAGTTTTGGCTTCCAGTATCGCAATTGACAAGGTGGTGACAAAACAAATGCTGATTTATCACGATTTGCCAACCCCAAAATTTGATTTTATCCGCGCCGGGGATTCAGCTGCTGCCCTGCTGCAGCGCAGTAACCATTTGCCGCTGGTGGTTAAACCCTCACGTGAAGGGTCAACTATTGGAATCACCATTGCCAGAGACGCTGAAGCATTGCGCTCTGGAATAGAAATAGCTGCCAGTTTAGATGGCACGGTTCTGGTCGAAGATTTTATTGAAGGGGCAGAATTAACGGTTTCGGTATTAAATGGTCAAGCCCTTCCGGTTATCAAAATTGTCCCCAAGAGTGGTTTTTACGATTATCAGGCAAAATATAATTCAGCAGATACCGAATATTTGCTGCCCGCACCGATTGATCCAGATATCTATCAGTCGGTGCAACAGGCGGCAGTCAAGGCGTGCCGGGTTCTTGGTTGTAGAGGGGCTGCCCGGGTGGATTTTATGTTGCGTGAGGATAAGTTTTATTGCATTGAGGTGAATACAATTCCCGGAATGACTGAAACCAGTCTGCTGCCAAAAGCGGCCGTTGCTGCCGGGATCGATTTTCCACAATTAGTTAAGATGATTTTACTCGATGCTGATCTGGATAAGTAGAATGACTTGCAGGATAAGTTCTTTACTGATCGATCAAATAAGAGAAGTGCATGCGTGATCTGAAGCAAACTCTGAAAACCACTAAGCGGGTTCGGCTGAACCGGCGTAAACAGCAAAAAAAGCCACTTGCATGGCGCAAGTTGCTGCATCGAACCTTGCGTGTCGGGGTGACCCTTTTTAGTGCTGCCCTGCTTCTGGTTGGAGGTTTTTTTGTTGCACAATTACTCTTGGCTTCAGATCTGTTTCGAGTTGATGACGTTGTCGTGCAGGGGAGCAGTCGCCTTGAAAAACAGCAAGTTATAGCTCTTTCAGATATCGAAATGGGGGTCAATACATTTAACTTGGATCTCGGCTTGATTGGCCGAAAAATTGAGGAGAACCCTTGGGTGGATGATGCCCGGGTGCAACGAATTTTTCCCCGTCAGGTGATGATCCATATCAAAGAACGGCAGCCAGTAGCAATTGTTAATTTAGGTTACCTCTATTACCTCGATGATCAGGGGGAGATCTTTAAGGTTCTGGACGCTGCCGATAATCTTGACTATCCGGTTGTTACTGGATTCGATTACGCAAAAGCACAGACCCACAACGCAGAATATGCGCAGCAACTGAGAGAGGTCGTTGGGTTGTTGAGTGACTTAAGTCAGCGTGAACTGTTCAGTCTCGACCAGATATCTGAAGTCCATTTTGAAGCAGATGGTGGTTTGTCGTTATACACCTTAGAAGGGGGGGTCAAAATCAAATTAGGTTCCGCTGACTATGAGCGGAAGCTGGATAGACTGGAGCGAATTTATGCCGAACTGCAACCAAAATTGCCGTTACTTGATTATATAGATCTGAATGTTGAAGAAAAAGTCATCGTGAGAATTGAACGGTCGAAACAAATGGCCAAAAGCTGATACCAAGGGGGTGTCATGAGTAAAAGATCAGAAAATTTAATTGTTGGACTCGATATCGGTACCACGAAAATCTGCTGTATTGTCGGCAATATGACCGAAGAGGGGCTGGAAGTTGTCGGTATTGGCACCAGCCGTTCCAAGGGGTTGCGTAAAGGGGTGGTGATTAATATTGAAAGCACCGTTGCCGCAATTCAGAAGGCGATCCGAGAAGCAGAATTGATGGCAGGGTGTGAAATAAAATCGGTTTTTGCCGGGATTGCTGGTGGTCATATCAGAGGTTTGAATTCACAAGGGGTGATCGCAATTAAGAATCGTGAGGTGACCAGTGATGATCTGCAACGGGTCATTGATGCTGCCAAGGCGATAGCTATCCCGATGGATAGGGAAGTTATGCACATTCTCCCTCAGGAATTTATCATTGATGATCAGGATGGTATCCGTGAACCATTAGGGATGAGCGGCGTCCGTCTTGAGGCCAAGGTCCATATTGTCACCGGGGCTGTCGCAAGCGCTCAAAATATTATCAAGTGCTGTAACCGCGCTGGAACCGATGTTGCGGATATCGTCCTGGAGCAGTTGGCCAGTAGTGAGGCGGTCCTTTCATCAGATGAGAAAGATTTGGGTGTTGCATTGGTTGATATCGGTGGCGGAACGGCCGATATAGCGATTTTTTCTGAAGGGGCGATCAAACACACCTCAGTCCTCTCAATCGGTGGTGACCATTTAACCAACGATATTGCTGTCGGTTTGCGAACCCCCATGGCTGAGGCAGAAAAAATTAAACAGGCCTACGGTTGCTGTCTTACCTCAATGGTTGGGAAAGATGAAACCATTGAGGTGCCATCTGTAGGGGGACGGGAAGCACGAATTTTATCCCGTCAACTGCTCGCTGAGATTCTTGAGCCCCGAGTAGAAGAAATATTTACTCTGGTTAATCGTGAAATAACCAAGAGTGGCTACGGAGATTTAATTGCGTCAGGAATTGTCATAACCGGCGGTAGCGCGATATTACCCGGAATGCCGGAATTGGCAGAGCAAATTTTCAATCTTCCGGTTCGTCGCGGTAAGCCGTTGGATATTGGAGGGCTAACCGATGTTGTGAATTCGCCTATTTATGCGACCGGGGTTGGTCTGGTGAAGTATGGAAGCATGAGCACCAGGACGCAGAGTTTTAAAATTGGCGAAAAGAACGTATTTGAGCGGGTTTCAGCAAGGATGAAAGAGTGGTTCAGCGAATTTTTTTGATTGCTAATTATATAATAATTACTTGTCAAATGAGTTTAATTTTGGTAAATTGATATTACTTAAATATAACCAGTTTCCGAGTTCGCGGAGAAGTCGGAAACGCAGCATCAGGGAGGCATTATGCCTAGTCAAGAGGGAGTCATGTTTCAGTTCGAGGCAGAATTGGATCAAGCAGCAAAAATTAAGGTTATTGGTGTTGGTGGGGGTGGTGGAAATGCTGTCAATACCATGATCCGCAGTAATGTTGAGGGGGTTGAGTTCCTCACTGCAAATACCGATGCGCAGGCACTGCGGCGCAGTGACGCATCGATGAAAATTCAGTTGGGTGGACATCTGACCAAAGGGCTTGGTGCCGGAGCAAATCCTGAAATTGGTCGTCAGGCTGCCGAAGAAGATAAACAGCGTCTGGTCGAAATGTTTGAGGGTGCTGATATGATTTTTGTCGCCGCAGGGATGGGTGGCGGAACCGGGACCGGGGCTGCACCAATCATTGCCGCTGCAGCAAAAGAGGCCGGGGCATTGACCGTTGGAGTTGTTACTAAACCGTTCACTCGCGAAGGTCGTCAGCGGATGAAGAGGGCCGAAGCAGGTATTGCAGAACTGCGTGAGGTTGTTGATTCTCTGGTGGTTGTCCCCAATGACCGACTGCTTGGCCTGGCCGGTAAACATATGAGTATCCTCGATGCCTTTAAACCAGCAGATGATGTTTTGCGCCAGGCGGTGCAGGGGATTTCTGATCTGATTACAACCGAAGGGTTAATCAACGTCGACTTTGCTGATGTTCGTACAGTTATGAGCAACCACGGTATGGCAATGATGGGAATTGGTATTGCTGAAGGTGAGCGTCGTGCTGCTGAAGCGGCACATAATGCAATCAGCAGCCCACTCCTTGAAGAGGTTGATATCTCAGGTGCTATGGGTGTTCTGGTCAATATCTCCGGTTCTTCCAGTATGACCATGGAAGAATTTGAGGAAGCTTCAACGATTATTCATGAAAAAGTTCATGAAGATGCCAATATCATTGTTGGGTTGGTGATTGATGAGGCCCTTGGTGAAAAAATCAAGATCACTGCAATAGCGACCGGCTTTGGGGAGACCTTTGAAGAAAAAGTTACTGTTGCAGATATCGCTGATGAGCGCACGCAGACTCTGGCTGACATCAGTGCGAAGGTCAATTTTGATGTGCCGACCCATATCCGTAAACAACAACCCGTGATACCAAACAGTCAAAGAGCACGTAACTATTCAAAACAAACTAACGATTTGTTTGTTGATGACGAACAATTTGATATTCCAACTTTTTTACGTCGCCGGGTGGATTGAGATCGGCGACAGGTTTCTTTGTAATTCTGATTAGTAGTTGTTACGGAGATGGAAAAAATTTCTGTGTAATGTAGGCCGGTTCTCCGCCCGGCAGATGTGCAGCTTGCTGTACTTTGTTATGAATTCCCGACGACTCCCTCGTCACTGGGACCACTTTGTGGTCCCTTTTTTTTTCATTCAGGTAGAAAAACTCGAATCAAATTAAATTGAATGTTACATTGCAGAGAATACTAGGTTGAAAATCTATTTGAAAGGTGATTACCGATGGCGGATATGGTGCTAAACAAGGGGACACTTTTTGATATGCTGCTGAATAGCTGTCAAGAATATGCGCAACAGACGGTGTTTATTTACCGGGCGGAAAATACCGAACTGGAGGTCAGTTACGCAAAACTGTTTGATGATGCTTTGATCCTGGCCAAGGCCTTTAAATCCCGTAAAATTAAGAAAGGGAGCAAGGTGATGCTCCTTTCCGATAATCGCTATGGGTGGATGGTTACTGATTTTGCTCTTGTCTCTCTGGGTGCTATCAGTGTCCCGCGAGGCAGCGATACAACGACCAGAGAGCTTGAATTTATTCTCAACCATGCCCAATGTGAATTCCTGGTTCTTGAGAATGAGCAACTCCTTAATGCGCATGAAGAGATGATTAAAGGTCTGAAAAACCT
>JAUVCS010000216.1 GCA_030590745.1 Desulfuromusa sp. | reverse complement strand
TGCATTTCCCCTTGGAGTTATTCTGGCTCTTGCCCGCCACCAGAACCAGCATCTTCTTATCCGGAGTCTGGCGACCGGCTACATTGAGTTGATTCGGGGAGTTCCTTTGCTGACGGTTCTTTTTATGGGGTTATTCATTCTCCCCATGATCATGCCCCAGGGATTTTACATTGAACCGTTGTTTGCTATTCTGGTTGCCTTGCTGATGTTTCATGCCGCTTATCTCGCTGAGGATATAAGGGGTGGGTTACAAATATTGTCGAGAGGACAGTTTGAAGCTGCGGATAGCCTTGGTTTGAACTATCGGTACAAGACGTTGCTGGTCATTTTGCCGCAGGCTTTGAAAAAAGCACTCCCTGCTATTTTCAACACGCTGATCGGTGCTTACAAGGACACTTCGTTGGTGGTGATCGTAGGAATTCACGATATGCTCTCCACGGCCAAGATGGCTTACAGTGACCCCGGCTGGCAGAGGTACGGTCTTGAAGCATATTTCTTTGTTGGAATTTGGTATTTTGTCTCCTGCTGGTGTCTGTCTGCCTATGGCCGTCGCCTGGAGAAAACAGGAGCAATCAAGACAAATTAAGATGATTAAAAAATAGGTGTTTGGTTTGCTATTACTGGAAAAGTCTGTTTGTCTTTCTGGTGTTGGTCATGGGATTTAAACTTTTTCAAAGGAGGTAGTTCGTATGAGATGCATTATTGTTTTAGCTACAGTGTTGTTAACGGTGATGACTGTGTTTGTAACGCAGGCTACGGCTGGATCGGTTCTGGATGAGATCAAGGCAGATGGAAAGATTATCTGTCTTGTTAATACCAACTCACCGGGTTTTTCGACTCCGGACAGTAAAGGTGTTTTTCAAGGGTTTAATACCGATTTTTGCAGAATGGCAAGTGCTGCAATTTTTGGAGATACCAGTAAAGCGGATATCCGGGGTATCGGTTTTTCTGACAGCATGAAGACCATTGTCGCTCGTAAAGCGCACATGGCATCCCGTAGTATCACCAATACCGGCACTCGTGACGCAGATCCAGGATTGGCTTTTGTGGTCACGACATTCTACGATGGACAGGGTTTTATGGTTGCAAACAGCCTCGGGGTTAAGTCAGCAACTGAATTGAATGGTGCCACTGTATGTGCCGAGGAAGGTTCGACCACTTTACTGAATATCGCAGACTGGTTCGGAAATCGGAAGATGTCCTACAAGGTTGAAAATATTGGCGATAAAACCGCGCGTCTGCAAGCTTTCTTTGCCGGTAAATGTGATGTTTTAGCAAGTGACTACACTGCTCTTTTGTCGGATCGTCAACTGGCACCCAATCCGGCTGGTTTCACCATTCTACCCGAGATTATTTCCAATGAGCCACTGACCTTGGTTGCTCGACCAGACCAGGAGTTGGAAGCCATCCTTTTCTGGGGATTCCAGGTGATGCTTACGGCTGAGAAATATGGAATTACCTCACAGAATGTTGACAGCTTCGTCAAGGATCTTGATAACCAGCCTAAAGCGGTGAAACGCCTCCTTGGTGAAAAAAGCGCAACGGGCGATATGGCGATGAAACTGCAAATCCCCAGCAACTGGGCCTATAAGATTATCAAACAGGTCGGTAATTATAGTGAGGTCTATGAGCGCCATCTTGGTGAAAGCACAGTGTTTAAACTGGTTCGCAAAGGGACTCCAAATGATTTGAGTTCACGTGGTGGGCTGATGTACGCTTATCCGATTCGCTAACAATATAAAAACCCGATCTAAATAAGATTGGGAAGATATTTCAAGTGTAATGGGGATACTCCTACATCACGATAATACAGGAGTATCCCCGTTTAGTCAGTAAATGGACAGATCAATTTGAAGGGTTGAGCAGATGACATCCAAACCGATCCGTATTATCGGAGTTCCCATCGATCTTGGGCAAGATCAGCGTGGGGTTGATATGGGACCGAGTGCGATTCGTTATGCCGGGTTGTCGGCACGACTCAAAGCACTGGGGCGAAAACTGCATGATGATGGCAACCTGTACGTGCCGGTGCGCGATTCTCTGCCGTGCGAGTCGTGCGACGAATTTCGCGGTTCGATCCAGCAGGTCTGCCAGGCGGCTTATGATGTTGCTGCACAGGCGGTTGGATCTGGTGAAATACCACTGTTTCTCGGTGGCGATCATTCCTTGTCCATCGGAACGATTGGCGGGGTGACAGACCAGGAGTCGGTGGGGGTGATCTGGGTTGATGCGCACGCTGATTCCAATACGCCGGAGACTTCCCCTTCTGGAAATGTTCACGGGATGCCGGTGGCAACCCTGTTGGGGGAAGGCTTTCCTGAACTCGTCGATGTTGGTAGACCTGGAGCGAAACTGTCCAATAAGGATATTGTCATGATCGGCCTCCGTGCTCTGGACGGCGGTGAAAAAAAGTGGCTGAAACAAAAAGGGATCAAGGCCTACTCCATGCGCGATCTGGATGAGCGGGGAATGGCCGTTGTTGCGCGTGAAGCTCTCGATTATCTTGGCGGTCACAGCCGCTTACATCTCAGTTTGGATATGGATGCTCTCGATCCGGCTGTCGCGCCCGGGGTAGGAACACCGGTGCCGGGTGGTTTGAACTACCGCGAAGCTCAACTGTTGATGGAGATTATTGCGGACAGTGAAAAGTTGGCTTCAGCGGACATCGTCGAAATTAATCCGATTCTTGATCAGAGTAACCATTCGGCAGAAATTGCAGTGGAACTGGTGGCATCGTTATTTGGTAAAAGTATTCTGTGAACATAATAAACCATCAAAAAAACTTTTAACGGAGAGACGGAGAGTCCGCAGAGAAAATCAAGAAAACAGGTTTTAGCTTCTGAATTTCTCTGCTTCTCTCCACCTCTCCGTTGAGGCTTTTGACTTTGGTTAGTCCAGCGGTAGTTCAGTTTTTTTCAGGACAGTTTTCAGCGCAAAAGAGGATTGCA
>JAUVCS010000208.1 GCA_030590745.1 Desulfuromusa sp. | reverse complement strand
ATGCGTCTCTTATTGGTCAGTTTAAGTTTTCTGTTGTTGCTCGGGTGTGTGCCACCAAGTCAGAATCAGTTGCGAATGGAGAACGACCTGGAACAAATGAAGCGCCGCCTTGCTCAGTTAGAAGTGCAGAAGGTGGAGGCATCACAGTCTGAACAGGCCGGCGGTGATACGCAACAGCGGCAGATTGCTGAATTGATGGCGGGGCTTGATAATCTGCGGGTGGAGTTCCAGTCAATTAATGGTCGAATCGATGATTTAGGTCGTGATAATCGGGCCGTGACCGATGAACTAGAATTGATCAAAGATGATATGGGATTACAACTGAGTTCTCTTGATAACCGGGTTGTGGAACTGGAACAGCAAACTTCCAACCAGACAGCTATGGTGCAACCTCCTCAGCAGGCAGAGCAAAAACAACCAACAGTACAGACCGCAGAACAGCTTTACCAGGAGGCTCTTGAGTTAATCCGGAATCAGAAAAAATTTGCTGAAGGGCGTAATATGCTTGAGTCTTTTAGCAAAAAATATCCGGAGCATGATTTATATATCAATGCCCTCTATTGGATTGGTGAAGCTTATTACGGTGAGAAGAAGTATGAATCTGCAATTTTGCAGTTTCAGGATGTTATCAGTAAATATCCCTCTAATGCCAAGGCTCCCGCGGCAATGCTCAAACAGGCACTGGCGTTTAATGCCCTTGGAGATGGGGAGAATGCTAGAACAACAATGCAGAAGTTGCTGGAAGAATATCCTGATTCACCCCAAGCAACTCCGGCAAAGAACTATTTGGAAAAAGAATAAAGTTACACCTTTATAAAAAGGATCGAAGCAGCAGGGTGACTATTATCGGTTGCCCTGTTGTTTTTATTCCTCCAGGTTCAATCGCCTGAATGCGGCGAGGACGTCATTCTGGCTGAGAATGCCGAGCAGTTTTTTTGGTTCTTCCGGATCAATCACTGGGAAGAAGCTGATATTACGTTTTTTTTGCAGTGTTTTCAATGCTTCGCGTAAAGGGACATCTGGAGGAATAGCATGGTGGGGAGCAGAAACCAGGTCACGGGCAACCAACAGCTCTGAGAGAGACTGATCAAAGAGAAGGTTGCGAATTTCTGTATAGTTGATGATGCCGACAAAATTCTGATCATCATCAACAACCGGAAATCGGTCGTAGCGGCTGTGGGCAATAATACTCAGAAGCTCCTGAAACGGTGTCCCCTGATGGATTGTCTCAACATTGTGCCGCATGACGTGGCGAACCAGAATATCGCCTGGATTTTCCAGATTATGCCCAGCCGGCAGGCCGAGATTATTACGAAAATGACTGGCAACGCTATGTAGCCCTTCCATCCCGCTTTGTGGAGCCCGCTTACGCAATAGGGCAAGTAATGGAACTTCCCCTGCCCTGACCAATCCACAACGAACTGCTAATGGCCCGATTAACTCAAAGATGACCACCGAACCAAGAATTATTGTTTCGACCAGTTGTCCCCCCTCTGGCCATTGTTTAGCAAGAGTTGCTGCAAGTCCGATGGCCATTCCGGCTTGCGCGAGTAAGGTCATGCCAACCCAGGTTTGTTCTGCCTGGCCAAACTTTCCCCACCTTGCTCCGAGAGAGGCCCCGACCAGTTTTCCACAGGTTCTGGCAAGAACATAGGTTCCACCGAGCAGGCCAATATGTGACAGGGTATCGATATGGAGATTCGCTCCGGCGAGGACAAAAAACACTACATAAAGGGGGTAGTCCACTTCATTCAGAGCTTTAAGCAAACGTTCCCAGCGTGGGGAGCTGTCGGCTAAAATCATTCCCAAAGCCAGACAGGATAGCAGTGGCTCCAGACCAAGAGCGCGGCTGATGACTGCAACCGCTGTAACACCACTCAGCAGCAGAATTTTATGTTCACTGGGTAGCTCCATCCGTTGTGCCCAGAGGGACATGACGAGACCAAAAGAACCACCCAGCAGCAAGGGGACACTCAGTTGATAGAAAATCGTGACAAACCCACCACCGGGGGAGATGATTAATTGTGCGGCAATAGAGAAGGCAAAGACTGAAAACAGGTTATTCAGGCTCACCAGAGTCAATACTAATCTGGTGATAGGCCCTTCAGCTTCATATTCGCGGATCACCATTAAGGTGGCGGCAGGAGCGGTAGCAATACTGATGACACCAGTAAAAACAGCAAATAACAGAGAGGATTGGCTAAGGTTAAAACCGGTGATAACTTGCATTAACATGAACTGGTTAACCAAAAAGATGGAGATTCCCACCAGAAGCCCGGTCAGAATTGTCTCAGTCAATGAGAAAATAAATATTCGCTGCTTCCAGCGGCGCAGATTTTCGGTACGTAATTGACCGCCAATATTCATCAGGATCAATGCCAGTGCGACGTCTGAAATTAGTCCCAGTTCTTTGAGTGATTCGGCAGAGACCAGCTGCGGAAGGTTGAGTAAATCAGCAAATGAGGGGCCAATCACCAATCCGGCCAGCAGATAACCGGTGACACGGGGAATCCGTAAGGATGCGGCAACCCGACCACCGATCAGAGAGGCAAGTAAGATAATTGCCAGAGCAGAAAGTATCTGAAAAGAATCTGTAGGCATGACGATCCAATGTTGATGGCAGTGATTATTTCACTATCTAAGCCATTTTTCTGAATGATTAAATATTAAAATATTGTTACTATTCTGTGGTCGGCTGGTCTTCATGATATCATGTTTATCGGCAAAGAGTGTTGGAAATGAGTTTATTGAGTTGTTACTGTCGGCAGATCTATAGAAATAAAAGAACGGTGAAATGATGAAAGAAAGCCTTTCAGTCTCTCTTTGCTGTGTTGGCACCGGGGACGCTTTTGGCAGTGGCGGCCGTTTGAATAGCTGCTTTCACCTCAGCTTTCCAACCGGTCAGATGTTGATTGATTGTGGCTGCTCCAGTTTGATCGGGCTGCACCGTTGCGGGATTGCTCCTGCTGAGATCGATACGGTTGTGATCAGCCATCTTCATGGTGACCACTTTGGTGGGATTCCCTATTTATTACTTGAAGGGAAATATGCCAGTCGGAGAACCAGACCCTTGACCTTGATCGGACCGCC
>JAUVCS010000125.1 GCA_030590745.1 Desulfuromusa sp. | reverse complement strand
ATACAAGAGTAGCAGAATCTCCTCTGACAGAACATCAAGAAACAGGATATTGTTGCAGGGCAGGCGGTTACTGTGATAAAAAATAGCTCTCATAATTTCATGCTGCTGTTGGAGAAAATATCTTATGGACTTACAAATTCTACCTGTCACAGCGCCAAAAGCGCAGATAGAAAATGAAAATGAACTGGTATTCGGCAAACAATACAGCGACCGGATGCTGATCATGGAATATGACCGTGGTCAAGGCTGGCATTCTGCACGGATCCAACCCTATGGCCCTCTATCTCTTGATCCGGCTGCCATGGTTCTTCACTACTCTCAAGAAATTTTTGAGGGACTGAAGGTTTTCCGTCGCCCGGACGGTAGCCTTGCCATGTTTCGCCCCGCTGATAACGTGACCCGCTTCAATCGTAGTGCTGAGCGGATGTGTATGCCGCAAGTCGATGAAAAATTCTTTCTCGATGCGATGCTGGAACTGATCCGACTCGAATCTGACTGGGTTCCACACAGTGAAGGAACCAGCCTCTATGTCCGCCCAACGATGATAGCAACCGAACCGATGCTCGGGGTTCGCCCGGCAGATCAATATCTTTGCTACGTGATTCTCAGCCCGGTTGGAGCTTATTACAAAGGGGGTATTGCTCCGGTAAAAATCTGGATTTCAGATTTTTATGTCCGAGCGACAGAAGGGGGAACCGGCGAGGCCAAAACCGGTGGAAATTACGCAGCAAGTCTCTATGCTGCCAAAGAAGCTGCGGAAAATGGCTATGATCAGGTTCTCTGGCTCGATGCTAAAGAAAAACGCTACGTTGAAGAAGTTGGCAGTATGAATATGCTGTTCCTTTATGATGGTAAAATTGTCACTTCACCACTGCATGGAACTGTGCTTGATGGCATCACCCGTCGCTCGGTTCTGACTCTGGTTAAAGAGCTGGGTTACGAAATTGAAGAGCGGGCTTTAAGTGTTGATGAAATTATGGAGGGAGTTGCAAACGGTCGTCTACAGGAGGCTTTTGGTGCTGGAACCGCAGTGGTGATCTCTCCGGTTGGCTCCTTCTGCTATAAAAATAACTGTGTTCAGCTGGGCGACGGCAACCCGGGAAAATTGACCATGGAGCTCTATAACACCCTGACAGATATCCAGTATGGCAGACAAACCGACAACCATGGTTGGATCACTCTTCTTTAGGTTTCAAACTTATTTTTCACTCCCCACCGCATAAGTGGGGAGTGAAAAATACTGAGTACCCTGTTTGAGTAAAATAAAACTCAATAGCGTAAATTTTCAATTCACCTCGTTTCAACATTTCCATCATCCACTCTAACCTGCTGGACTTGATAGACAAAAGCAACCGATAGTTTTTTTCATGAGTTTGGCATAAAACCTGCGTTAACCCTCTTAATCAAGACATAACCAATCCACAACATTTGAGTAACTGACAAAATTTTCTTCGGCAACAAGGAGTGACCCTATGTGTCGCATTGGCGCAATAAAAAGCTTAGACTATGTTCACCCAAGTATCGCCCTGAAACTAATGCAATCACAACAGGAAGGGCACGACAACTCGGGATTTGCCATGGTGATGCAAAATCTGGGTGGCATTTTTGAATCCTACAAACACCTGCCAACACTGTCGATGGCCTGTACCGACGATGGGATAAAAATCGCAGAAAACATCCTCCACGAGATCGGCTTCCGGCGGATTGTCCAGTGGTCACCACAAGTGAATGACTGGCCGGGACTCGACATCAGCGCTATGCCCCATTATGTTTTTGAAACCTTCAACTATCCATATGCCTATGAAAGTCTCGGCAAGAAAAAGAAACAGGAACTGCTTCTTGATACGCGCTTACGGCTGCGTGAAGCACTGGAAGATAATGAAGAGGGTTTTGTCTATTCATTCTGGCCAGATCTAATCACCCTGAAAGAAATCGGCGATCCACATGATATCGGCACTTACTTCAATCTCTGGGAAGTTGATGATCGCTTTACCGCCAAAGTCATCACCGCCCAGTGTCGCCAGAACACCAACTACGATATCGTCCGCTATGCTGCCCACCCATTTCACCTGCAGGGGTACACAATCCTCGCCAATGGTGAAAATACCTTTTATCTGAAAAACAAGGAGTTTCAACAAGGACTGCACCGGGGCTATATCGGCTTTGAATCAGACTCACAATGTTTCCTCTACACTTTGCACTATGTTCATCGTCAGCTTGGTTGGCCGCTGCGTTACTACAAACATGTTGTCACACCACTCCCCTTTGATGAGATCGAAGCGAGAGAAGATAAACAACAACTATTGGCAATCCGCCAGTCCCTGACCCATCTGGAATTCAATGGTCCCAACACAATTATCGGCCTGCTGCCAGACAACACCCTGTTCACCTGTTGTGATGCCAAAAAGCTGCGTCCAGTGGTTATCGGGCACGATGATCGGATGGTGGTCATCTCTTCGGAAATCTGTGGCATCAACGAAGTTCTCCCCGATCGCGACTGGGAAACAGACATCTACCCCAATGAACGGGAAACGGTTGCCATCGACGACAACCTGGAGGTGCAGCGATGGAAACAATAAAAGTCAATAATACCACCGTCAATGACCTCCCCTGGAAGATCATCTACGATGCTAACCGTTGCACCATGTGTGGATCTTGTGTCGCAACCTGTTCCTTTAAAGCGATCAAGATGAAGGTTGAGCGGCGGCGGATGGTTTTTTCCGAAGGGGACTTCCCCGAGCCAAAAGCACAGTTTTCAGCCGTACCGGTGATCAGCCAGGTAGATTCTGTTCGTGATTACTGCCGTGGCTGCGGAATGTGTGAAAAAGTCTGCCCCAACGATGCGATTCGTCCAGAGCGGAACCCGGACACCCGTCATCCAATTATCACTCGCTGCCTTGGTGGAGGTTCAATTAAACGGGGTGGACGTAAAAATCTGGAAGGCGGAAAAAGAACTCTTGACAGCATTCGGGTTGGTCGAATTTCACAAATGACCGACCCGAGTCTCGATGCACAACGTCATACGTTCGACCTGCTAGCCCCCTTTGGCAGAATTTTACCGCCAGGAAAGCTTCCCTTCAGCCCCAATCAGAATAATGAACTGGTCAGCAACGACACCACCCCACCGGTCAACTGGATCTATCCAGTTATTATCGGTGACATGTCGATCGGTGCCCTCTCCTGGCGAATGTGGGAAGCGATCGCAATGGCGACCGCCTACTTGAATGAAGAGTGCGGCTTACCGGTACGGATGAGTTCGGGTGAAGGGGGTGTTCCCCGACGACTGCTGAGATCAAAATATCTCAAATACATGATCTTGCAAATCGCCTCCGGTCATTTTGGCTGGAACCGAATTGTCACCAGCATGGCTGACATGATTGAAGACCCCGCAGGGATTTTGATCAAGATCGGCCAAGGGGCAAAACCGGGCGATGGAGGGTTGCTGCAAGCAGGAAAAGTTGCCGAACATATTCAAGCCATTCGCGGCGTACCAAAAACCGATCTGCTCAGCCCACCGAACCACCAGGGACTCTACTCTATCGAAGAGAGTGTCCAGAAAATGTTTCTCTCGATGAGCGCAGCATTTAAGTTTCGGGTCCCGGTTGCCATTAAAGTGGCCGCTTCGTCAACCAGTGTCAGTGTTTTCAATAACCTGGTGCGCGATCCCTACAATATTGTCGGGGGATTTTTTCTTGATGGTATCGATGGTGGCACCGGCGCAGCACACGAAGTCAGTCTGGACCATACCGGTCACCCGATCGCCAGCAAACTGCGCGATTGCTATCTAGCTGCAGTTTCTCAGGGACGGCAGGGACAAATTCCTCTCTGGGCTGCTGGTGGTCTGGGGAAAACCGGCGACCTTGCTGCTGATGCATTTAAAATGATCTGCCTGGGGGCCAATGGGGTCTTCAGCGGTAAACTGATTTTACAGATGGCTGGTTGTGTCGGCAATGACATGGGTCGCTGTAATGCATGCAATACCGGGCTCTGTCCGGTAGGGATTACCACCCAGGAATCGCAGTTGGTACATCGTCTTGACCCAGAGAAAGCTGCCCAGAACATCGTTAACTATTTTCTCGCTATGGATCAGGAATTCAAAAAACTGATGGCTCCCATCGGCAATTCATCGCTTCCTGTTGGTCGTTCTGATGCTCTGATTTCGACTGATCGGGGCATTGCCGAGCGACTTGAGATTCAACATGTTTGTTAAGGAGGCTTGACATGACGGCCAAGATATCCGGCTTTAATGATAGTAATATCCGCATTTCTACCCAGGAATTGCTGCAGCAGATCTATGCCGCCTTGGATAAGGGTGAAACAGAATTTGAAATCCTCTCATCCGGGCATCATGATATCGGTGGCCCTTTCTGGTCAGTAGAGGGCAAACCTTTAAAGTTCAGGGTCAAAAATCCCGGCCAGCGCGTCGGTGCTTTCGGTCTGGAGGGGACCCGGATAATTGTTGAGGGTTCAACTCCGGCAGATGCCGGTTGGCTTAATGC
>JAUVCS010000162.1 GCA_030590745.1 Desulfuromusa sp. | reverse complement strand
CTGCTAGAGCTGTATAATCACCCGGTTGAACCAACGGCCCATATTTTCCTTTTTCAAGAATCTCTGATGCCCCGCCAGGACAATCGGTACTTACCACCGGGCAGCCTGTCGCCATTGCCTCAATAAGAACCCCGGGAAGTCCCTCCCATATGGATGAAAGACAGAATACCGAAGCATTTGCCATCCAGGCGATTGGATTGTCAACATATCCCGGCATTTCAACATCATCGACTAAATCTAGATCCTGAATCAGTGAAGAGATTTTCTCTCGATCTTTACCCTCTCCCAGAATAACTAATCGAGCATTACGCTTCTTACGCAGTAAAGAAAACGCTTTGACCAATGTGACGAAATCTTTTTGCTTGGTAAACCGACCCACCCCGATAATCACGGGAGGAGCATTGGGAGCAACCCATGGATGCTGCAGAGGGACTGATGCCTTATCAGCAAGGTCAAGGGTAAACGTAGGGTTGTATATCGTTGTAACGCGATCAGGTTTTATTTTCGCAGATGACTGAATGTCATCAGCAATTCCTTCTGCCACAGCTATGACTGCATCAGCATCCCGATATAACCGACAGGCTAAAAAATAGCGAAATTTTTTCGACAGTTTGCGACCCTGCAACAACGAAGTACTGAGATGATTGCTCACCCGTGTCACCAGAGGAATTCTTGTCCCTGAAAGCTTTCGCGCTCCAATCGCTGCAAGGTTGACATGATTTGCCGCAGAGAGGAGACAGTCTGGTCGATTCTTGCGCAAGTAACAAGCCAAGGCGAATTGGCTGAAAAAAATCTTTCTCCTTCGGGATCCCCTCCGGCATAAGATTCCCGCAGAAGAGACAGTAGCAAGATCTACAAGTCGAACTGAACTTGGAAGCTCCGAGACAAGGGGTCCTTCCCCATTGACGACGACCATATCGACAGAATGTCCTCTACTGCAAAACCCTTCTGCCAGAGTCAGGGTCCGACGTGTTGCACCACCGCCAGTAAGTCCATATATAAAAATAGCAATATGCATACAAAATAACCAAAAAAATTATTTTTTAAACTGAGACAAACAACGAAACCGTGCTTTCAGAGCTTTTTTATAATATTTCAACATCCCGGGGAATTGTGTCAAAACTTTGCTGAGTACTTTTTCTAACAGACAAAAGTCATTATAAACCAGATCAGAAGCCAGCTTATGATCCTGTTCTTTTTCAGACAAAGCCCCCTTAATCAGAGCTGTCATAGCAAATTGTCTTAATAGAAGATCGTAAACAAGACTATTTGTAAGTTTATGGTTTTTTTTAAATGCAAGATAGCGGTAAAGAGCTGCACTTGGCTGGTTGGACGATAGACTATTTAGAGTATTTTTTCGATAAGCAGAGGTCGCTTGAGGGTCAAAAAACCAGCCCTGATTATCGATAATCCTCAACCAGAAATCAATATCATGCCGTCTGACAAGTTCTGGATCAAACCCACCAATGAGTTCAGCTCGTTCTCTTTCTACTATACATGCCGACATACCAACAAAATGTTTGTATTTAAGGTAGAGGTTGAGATAAGTGTCAATTCCTTGACCGGTTGTTTCTGCATCAACCGGAGATTTTTTTTTGGTGAAAATCGTATCGGTCTGGCTTACCCAATCATAATGGTTGAGATAGCCGACTACTTTATGAGTACTGATAAATTGCTCTGCCCGACTCAGGTGATTTGGATACCAGAGATCATCTGCATCGAGAAAAGCCAACCAATTGCCCGTAGCAACATCAATCCCTTCATTTCTTGCATTGCTGGCACCAGTGGCACCGGCACTGACAAGTTTAACGTCTATTCCCGAAGCCCTTATGAGATCAACACTTTTATCCTCAGAGTGGTCATCAACAACAATGATCTCATGTGCCTTATACTCTTGCCGGACAACCGATAGAAGGGATGAGGCAATGGTCTTTTCACCATTATGGCAGGGAATAATTACGCTAATTTTCAACGATAGACTCTTTTTGGAATTTATAACGGGGCGCCTGATTCTCTCTGCGGTCGTGTTTTTACATACCCCAGCTAAAAACTATACTGCGTCCGTCATCATCGGTTTCAGATCGGCAAAAGTTTTCAGAATATATTCGATCTGCTCGGAGGTGTGGGCAGCACTGATACTGCAACGCAGCAAAAATAATCCTGCCGGTGCAGCGGGAGGGAACACCAGGTTGACATAGATCCCTTTCTCCAGTATCGCTTTCCAGGCAAGAAGAGCCTTTTCTTTGGAAGGGACACGAATTGCAACTATCGGACTGGGATCAGGTCCGAGTTCAAAACCTGAGTGTTCCAACCCCCGATAGAGTTGCTCAACATTTTCCCACAGTTTTGTCCGTAGTTGCGGTTGTGAGTTGATAACCCTTAAAGCTTCCCTAACCGATGAAATGGTTGCCGGGGATGGTGATGCAGTAAATACGTAAGAGCGGCAGACGTAACGAAGCAGATCAAGCTCTGGATGGTTGCTGACACAGTAGCCACCGACAGCTCCAAGACTTTTACTGAAAGTTCCCACCGTAAAATCAATATCCTGCTCTACCCCGACAGCCTCAGCCAAGCCACGACCGTGCTCACCCAAAACGCCCATAGAGTGAGCTTCGTCAACCATCAACCAGGCCCCATATTTTTTCTTCAGGGCGGTAATTTCTGCCAGAGGAGCACAATCCCCCAACATACTGTAGATCCCCTCAACAATAATCAGGGTATTTTTACATTTTGGACCCAGCCGGCTGAGTTTCTTCTCCAGATCAACCATATTGTTATGGCGAAAACGGATCATCTCAGCACCGCTCATCCTGCAGGCATCATAGATACTCGCATGAGAGTCGGCATCCATAACAATGACATCTCCCGGTCCGGCCAGAGATGAAATCGCACCGAGATTTGTGACAAAACCGGTTGAAAAAACAATCGCACTGCTACACCCATAAAAAAGTGCCAACTCTTTTTCCAAAGCACTGTGTCCGGAGAAAGTGCCATTGGCCATGCGTGATCCGGTTGTTCCGGTTCCTTCTTTAAGGAGGGTTTCCCGGGCAGCCTCGATACAACTTGGATGAAAAGTTAAGCCAAGGTAGTTGTTGGTTCCAGCCAGAACCACCCGATGGCCATCGATCGTCCCCTCGGTCGCAGAATGAATTTCCTCAATAACAACATTGAAAGGGTTGATCCCTTTCGGCAACAAAGTTTCGCGGGTGGTTGCGATTGTCTCTAATTTATCCAGAAGCCCCATTATTCACCACCGACAATCTGCTGGATCTGCAGTACAAAATCTTTCACCGTATGTAAATTTGACAGATCGTTCAACGGGTAGGTGATATCAAAAATATCTTCAACGTCCTCTAACATCTCCATAAGTTTTAAAGAGTCAAAACCGAGATCATTGATCAAATCCGTATCGTCCTGAATAGGCACCTGCAACTGGGCATATTCTAGAAGCAGCGCTTCAATCTGCTGAAAGATGGTGTCATATTGCGGGGTTGTCATATTGTTTAGAACTCCAGTGATAAAAGGTTCTTTAATAAAAAAGACGCTTCATTCCATCATCAAATAAAGTTTCAGGTTGCCAGTCAATCGCTTGAGTAATTTTGCTGTTATCACTAACCCAATCTGGGTGGAAAATCTCTCTCACCTTTCCCGGGGT
>JAUVCS010000202.1 GCA_030590745.1 Desulfuromusa sp. | reverse complement strand
ATTTGAGCCATTTTTTTCTCCTTAAGTTCTCTTGGATCTGTGAGTAAATGGTGGATGAAGAGTGTAAGTGCTTGGATTGAATAAGTGGTTCAAAAATCTTAGCTGCACCCAAAAGGTTCAGCGGTGATTTTTGGGACACTTAGGCAATTCAATGACTTGTGCTATTCGCCACCGGGTACTCACTGATTCAAGAGCTTGGTTTAGTTCCTCCGCTCCGATCTACTCCGGCAAGCCTCGATCTTCGATCAAGAACCATCCTGCCTGAATCCTGAAGCGTGTGAATTTGATTAACTGCGGATCTATAACATTACTGAGCAGATACAGGCAAGGAAAAAACCAGACCATCCCTCCCCATAACCACCCAGAAACAACTCTTCTTGAGGTTGAAAAGAGAGTTTACAGGATCAAGCTGGCGTATTAACATGCGCCATCATGTCAACCTTGCGTATTCATCGTTATATTATCAAAGAAATCAGTGTTCCTGCCCTGCTGAGCCTGCTCATTTTCACCTGCGTTCTGTTGATGGGGAAAATTCCTAAAATTGCTGAACTTATCATCAATAAAGGGGTACCGGCGGCACAGATTCTCCAGCTTTTCAGCTATCTTCTCCCAACGTTTTTAACTATCACCATCCCCCTCTCATTTTTGCTGGGGATTCTTTTGGCTTTTGGCCGACTATCAGCCGATAGTGAGTTTGTCGCTCTCAAAGCTTCAGGAGTCAGTCTTTACAATCTGGTTAAACCGGTCTTTATCCTGGCAGTATTTTTCTGCTTACTGACTGCCTGGATCACCATCAGTATCGAACCTGCCAGTAAAGCAGCCTTTCGTTCTAAACTGTTTAAGATTGCTGCCAGCAGTGCCAGCGTCAGTATCCAACCAAGAGTATTTAATGATAAATTTAAAGGAATCGTCCTCCATATTCGGGAGATGGATGAAAACCGTAAAATCATGCAGAATGTTTTTATTTCCGATGAACGTGAAAAAAAAACCCCTGCAACGATTATCGCACAGCAAGGTCGTTTTATTTCCAGACCAGACCAGTACCGCCTGACGCTGCGGCTCACCGATGGGACAATTCATCGACGCTCAAAACAAGGGAAAAATTCAACTTATCAAATTATCAGATTCAGCAACTACGATATTAACCTTGATCTTGGCAATCAATTGGGAGGTCAACACAAACATCGTCAAAAAGCGGGAGAGCTCTCCTGGAAAGAGTTGAACGGAGCGATTGTCAAAGCAAGCAGCGATAAAACCAGACATAACCTTCAAGCAGAAAAATATGAGCGGGTTGTTATTGCATTTGCCCCCATTGTTCTGCTCCTGGTTGGTATCCCCCTCGGCTTACAATCCAACCGTTCCGGGAAAGGATCGGGATTCGCCCTGGCTCTGGTAATTTTTCTCGCTTACTACGTGCTGCTGAACTTAGCCAATACCATTGCTGAAAAAGGGGTATTGCCGGCTGCGGTTATTCTCTGGCTTCCAAATCTCTGTTTTCTGCTCGGGGGTTTCTGGTCCCTCCATAGTACGGCAATGGAAAAACCCCTTCGACTCGTCCAGGTCTCCCGCTGGCTAATCAGGCAGTTAAAAACCCGTACCGATAAAACCGGGGAGGACTTATGAGAATTCTCAAGTGGCTCCTGTTGAAATCCTTTATCCGTATCCTGCTGCTCTGCACAGCAGCTTTTATCTGTATCTATCTACTGATCGATTTTTTTGAAAAAATTAACAAGTTTATCGATCACAATGCGAGTGTCCTGGACTACTTCACCTATTTTTTCAATGGTATTCCCACCATATTTATCCAGATTCTCCCCCTGGCAATCCTCACAACTATGGTTCTCACTCTCGGAGGGTTCAGTCGAACCAACGAAATCACCGCCATGCGTGCCTGCGGGATCAGTCTCTTGCGAATTATACAACCATTGATGTCGTTGGTATTAATCCTTTCTCTACTGTTTTTATTATTAAATGAATTCATTATCCCCTGGAACAGCAAACAACTGAACTATCTTCTGGAAGTAAAATTAAGCAAAAACAAACAGATGCAACTCACCCGAAATGAACTCTGGTATCGGAGCAAAAATCGAATCATCAGTATCGCAGTTGCGGATCCGCAAAAACAACAGTTGCAAGGAATCACAATTTTCACCTTTGACGATCAGCAGAGAATGAAAAAACGTCAGGATAGCCCCATTGCTGAATTTGACAAAGGGAAGTGGCAAGCATCTACCTTGATCGAACATATTTTTGATTCTGCGTCAGGAGAACTTATTGAGACCAATAAACTCAACAATATTGCCCTCGATCTCAATCGAAGTCCCGGCGATTTTTCGGTACAGGAAGATTTAAAAAATGAACTGAATTACTGGCAACTTGCTACGCTGGTAGAAAAATTAGAGGGGGAAGGTTACGATGCAACCCACCAGAGGGTTGATATGCAAAATCGTCTGGCACAACCTTTGACCTGTTTGATTATGGGCTTTCTGGGAATCCCTTTCGCCCTGCAGAGGGGGCGAAACAGCAATATCGCTATGGGGATAGGACTCAGCTTGGGAATCGGAGTCGCTTATTTTATTCTCCAGTCAATGGTTACAGCATTTGGCTATGCGAATGCGTTACCACCACTGGCTGCAGCCTGGTCGGCAAATTTTATTTTTTTACTCCTGGGGATCTGGTTGCTGCTGAACATACAAGAGTAGCCGACTGGAAACTGGATTGAAGGTGGGAGCATCAAAGCAGATGCTCCCCAAAAAAAACCTTCTCTTTTGAATATCTCAGTATCGATAGGTATCCGGCTTATAAGGTCCTGAAGCTGGCACACCCAGATATTTTGACTGTTCATCGGTCAATACCGTCAGTTTAGCCCCCAGTTTATCCAGATGTAACCGCGCCACTTTTTCATCTAACGTTTTTGGCAACACGTAGACCTTTTTTTCATAATTATCAGAATTATTAAACAACTCAATCTGAGCCATAACCTGATTGGTAAACGAAGCGGACATCACAAAGCTTGGATGACCGGTTGCACAACCCAGGTTCAATAAACGCCCTTCAGCTAAAACAATAACCCCGTGGCCATCCTCGAAAATCCAGCGATCCACTTGTGGTTTAATATTTTCCCTGGTCACAGA
>JAUVCS010000213.1 GCA_030590745.1 Desulfuromusa sp. | reverse complement strand
AGAAGAACATGACTCTGACAACCTCATTTTGCCAATTTGATCAATTTACCCATCTGTTCACGATCAAAACTGTAATGTTTGCGACAATATTCACAGACGACATCAACGGGGTTCTGCTCATCACGAAGAGAGCTCAGCTCCCGGTGACCAAGGCCAATCAACATCTGCTCTATCTGCTGCTGATTACAGGGGCAGAAGAATTTGAGGGGAGTCTGCTGCTCCACCTGAAATTCTGCTGAGCCAAATACTCGAGCAAGAATTTCTGCAGGGGACAACCCCTGGCGTAGCATACTGGTCGTAGGTGGCAATTTCTTTATCCTCTCAGCCAAGACCTCAACCTGCTCAATATCTCCCGGGGGAAGGGATTGAACTAAAAATCCCCCGGCAACGGCAACTTGACCTTCGGCATCAAGTTCTACCCCCAACCCGATACTTGAGGGGATCTGTTCTGAACTGGTCAGGTACCAAGCCAGATCTTCAGCAATCTCACTGCTTTGCAATTGCACCATACTCTGATAGGGCTTTTTCAAGCCAAGATCTTTCCAGACATGGAGAAAACCGGCCTTGCCAATGGCCCCGGCAACATCAAAATGATCCCCGTCCGGGGGCAAATCTGCAACCGGGTTGCGAATTGTTCCGCGAATTCTCCCTTTGGCATCAGCTTCAACACTCAACTTCCCCAGCGGGCCATTCCCCTCAATCACCAGTGCAAGACGTTGCTCCCCTTTCAGCAAACAACCCAATAAAGAACCACCGGTCAACAGGCGTCCCAGGGCAACCGTTGCGGTAAAATCAGTCTGCTGTTTCTCACAGATAGTGGCAACCAAATCTGTTGTGACCGCAGCAGCCGCACGAAATAAACCATCGGGACTGACGACTCGAATCAGATGATCTTGCATTTAATCTATGCTCCACATTAACAAATCATCCCCCCGTTTTAATCTGAGACTCAACTTCCCGCAACTGCGTATTGACCTTCCCCGCCGAGACTGCCATACAAATTCCCTGCACGGCACCAATTTCAACAGCAGTAATTCCCTGTTCCTCAGCCACGCCGAGGTAGTATTTCATTCAGGGGGCACATCCACTTGTCATGGCAGCAGCCAGACCGATCAGGATAGTTGTTTTTCTGTCAAGCGATGTCTCATCCCTCACGACATCATAAAATGCAGTTCGATTGTTTCCTGACAACATATCCTTCTCCTACTCAGGCTCTTAAACGATAACCTTTGCCAATCAGCCAGGCAGCCCAGACAAACAAAGCTGTCGCCATCCCCAAACTGACTCCGAAAGCGATCAGATAACTGGTATCACCAACACCGATAACCGCATGCCGAAAACCATCAATCAGATAAAATAGGGGGTTGAAATATGAAAACTTTCCCCAGGGATCGGGAAGGATAGAGATGGGGTAAAATACTCCACCGAGGTAGACTAAAGGCAAAATGATAAAGTTACTGTACATTGAAAGGGTATCAAAATTTTGCGCATAAATTGCAGCAATCAGGCCGAACTGAGCGAACAGAAAACTGGCCAGCATCGCCATCAAAATAGCCAGCAGAGGAGATTCCCAGGGCAATACCGCAAACAGCGTTGAGATCAACCACACCACCAATCCAACCAACAACCCACGCAGCATCGCCGCCAAAGTATAGGCCATGATGAATTGTGGGGGGCTGACCGGGGTCACCAACAAATCGACAATCCCCCCGAGATAGTGTGACATAAATAGAGATGATGAGGTATTCGCAAAAGTATTATTTATGATCCCCATAATAATTAATCCCGGGATAACAAACTGGGCATAACTGAATCCTTCCAGAACATTGAGCCGTTCTCCCAAGGTGGCTCCAAAGACGAAAAGATACAATGATGCAGTCACAATCGGGGTCAGCAAAGTCTGAGACGAAACTCTCATGAAACGTAGAATTTCTTTGCGCAACAGAGTGACAAAGGGGAGCCAGGGATAATATTTATTATCTGGAATGGTGACCATTAACGCCCCCCTTCATTCCAGTCAGATGGATAAAAACATCTTCCAGGCTATTCTGATCCGTTTCAATATCTTGAACTTTTATTCCTGACTCTGCAAGTTGGGCAAGAACATTCCCCGCCCCTTCACCGGCCGGCAAGCTAAGCAGAAGAACATTGCCATCCTCTTCCAACTTGGGAGAATAAAGCTCCAAACCGGAAGGGAGTTCCACCAAAGGTTGTTCCAGCCACAAACGTAATTGACGTTTGGACAGGCGTCGGATCAACTTTTGCGTCTCCTCCATCGCGATCAGATCACCATGATTCATAATCGCAATGCGGTCACACATTTCCTCAGCCTCTTCCAGATAATGGGTGGTCAACAGAATCGTTGTCCCCTGACGGTTAATCTCCCGGACAAAATCCCAGAGACTGTGACGTAGTTCAACATCCACTCCGGCGGTCGGTTCATCCAGAATCAACAGCTGGGGACGATGGATCAACGCCTTGGCAATCAT
The DNA here is from genome assembly GCA_030590745.1 of Desulfuromusa sp. Classification (GTDB taxonomy): domain Bacteria; phylum Desulfobacterota; class Desulfuromonadia; order Desulfuromonadales; family Geopsychrobacteraceae; genus Desulfuromusa. Next base: position 505 of record JAUVCS010000213.1, on the reverse strand, counting down.
AAAACGTCGCTTCAGCCCCCCCGATAACTTTAACATCACTTTATGTAAATGGGGCTGCAAGCCAAGGCGATCTATCAGCAGTTGCCGCCAATCTGGATCATCTTTAACTCCGTAATATCCAGCATGCAGTTTAAGCGCCTGATCAACGGTAAAAAAATTATCGATGACAACTTCCTGATGGACAACTCCAAGCATCCTGCGGGTATGACGATAATCACGCTGGTTGTCATAACCAAAAGCGGTGATACTTCCCGACCCAAGCCGGACAACCCCGGCAATCATATTGATTGTGGTACTTTTCCCCGCCCCGTTGGGACCGAGCAAGCCAAAAATTTCCCCTTTTTTAATAGTGAAATTAACCCCCTTTACTGCCGGGACACCATCAAAGGACTTATGCAGATTTTCTATAACCAGTGCACTCATGGCGCGAATATACAACTGCATCCTCAGCCATGCAAGAGGGGATGGTCACAATCCTGATTATATTTATAAACGAGGCAAAACC
>JAUVCS010000019.1 GCA_030590745.1 Desulfuromusa sp. | reverse complement strand
AAATTGACTATGAAAAACAACAATTGATCACAAAATCAGGTCAATTAATTAAACGTGGTGATGAGATCACTTTAAATGGCTCCAGCGGTGACGTGATGCTTGGTGTAGTGCCGAAGATTCAACCCGCTGTGAGTGGTGATTTTGCCATGTTTATGGGCTGGGTAGATCAGTTCAAGCGGCTGAAAGTGCGTACCAATGCTGATACGCCCCGTGATGCTAAGGTTGCCCGCGATTTCGGTGCAGAAGGTATCGGTCTATGCCGAACTGAACATATGTTTTTTGAGGGAGATAGAATTCAGGCGGTGCGCGAGATGATTCTGGCGAATGATCTGGAAGGGCGCAAGCGCGCTCTGGATAAAATTTTACCGATGCAAAAAGGGGATTTTATTGGTCTTTTCCGTGAAATGAAAGGGTTTCCTGTGACCATTCGCTTACTTGATCCCCCCTTACATGAGTTTCTTCCCCAAACAGATGATGATGTTTCTGAGCTTGCCAATGCAGCTGGAGTCCGTTTTTCAGAAGTTAAAGAGCACGTAGCCAGTCTTCATGAGTTTAACCCGATGCTGGGACATCGTGGTTGTCGCCTGGCAATCACCTATCCTGAAGTTTATGATATGCAGGTTCAGGCAATTATGGAAGCGGCCTGTGAGCTGGTTAAAAACGAAGGTTTTAAGATTATTCCGGAGATCATGATTCCACTGGTCAGTCATGTTAACGAATTGCAAATATTGCGTGCCAATGCAATTAAGGTGGCAGATGCTGTCTGTGAAAACTATGGGGTTAAGGTCGATTATTTAATCGGAACAATGATTGAATTGCCACGGGCTGCATTAACTGCCGATGCGATTGCTCGTGAAGCAGATTTTTTCTCTTTTGGAACCAATGATTTAACCCAGACAGCCTATGGTCTGTCACGCGATGATGCAGGGCATTTTCTTCCTGAGTACATTGAGCGCGGAGTTCTGAAAAAAGATCCTTTTGTTGCTCTTGACCAGCGTGGGGTGGGGGAATTGGTTAAAATCGGTTTTGAACGGGGTCGTCAAACCCGTCCCGATTTAAAAGTTGGGATTTGTGGTGAACACGGTGGAGAACCATCCAGCGTTATTTTTTGTCACGACATCGGTTTAGATTATGTCTCCTGTTCTCCCTATCGGGTGCCGATAGCCCGTTTGGCAGCGGCACACGCTGTTTTGCTGGAACATTGATATTTAAAAGCCCCGTCAATTTTGACGGGGCTTTTTTTATCTGCTGATCCTTTCCGAACTGTCACACTCTTTCTCTTTTATTCCGTATTTGTCGATAAAGCTGAGCAACTCGGTCTTCTCAATTGGTTTACTGTAGTAGAACCCCTGCACAATACAGGAACCTTGCTTGAGTAAATATTCGTGCTGGGCCCGGGTTTCTACCCCTTCTGCGATAAAATCAAGTTGCAGCCCTTTTGATACATTGATTATCGCCGGGACAATTGTGTCGTGCATATTGTCATCCGTGATGCTTTTCATAAAGGACCGATCCAGCTTCAATGTATTCAGTGGTAGATGATTCAAGTAACTGAGGGATGAATAACCGGTACCAAAATCATCAATAGCAATTTTGACTCCGGCGTCGGTTAATTTTATAATATTTGAAATTGTCTTATTTATATTTCTAATCAAGACATTTTCAGTTAACTCAATCTCAATTTCTTGTGGATTAATTTGAAAGGAGTGTAGTTCTTCCAAAACCTCTTCAGCAAAATTACTTGTTGCCAGCTGTAGCGCGGATACATTGATGGATACTTGCACCTGTATCCCTTTTTTATTCCAATTGTATATATCCTGACATACTTTTTTGAGGACAATCTCCCCGATATCATTGATTAATGAGGTCTCTTCTGCAATATCGATGAACTTGTTGGGGAGGACAAGAGTGTTGTCGGTGGATAAAATTCTGACAAGTGCTTCTACTGCATGGACTTTTCCTGAGCTCAGATCAATCTGGGGCTGGTAATAAACCACAAACCGTTCATTTTTAATCGAATCTCTGATCATGTTTTCAATAAAAACAGTATGGCTGTTTTTATTTTTAAGTTTATCACTATAAAGACAATACTTCTTTCTGGTTTTTGTTTTTGCACTACACACAGCGGTGTCAGCGTTACTTAGCAACTCTTCCCGGGTTTTCCCATGATCTGGATAGATTGCAATACCAACACTTAGAGTAATATGAATTTCCTGCCCCTGATGTTTGAAGGGGGGAGTGACTTCTGTGGTAATTTTCTTGGCAACCGCAATGGCGTCATCGGGGGAGTTTATATTGGAGATCAGAAGGATAAATTCATCACTCCCGAGTCGGGCCAGAGTATCTTCTTCGCGGGTACATCTTCGCAGGTATTCGGCAAGATTTTTAAGTATTTCATCACCATAGCTTGTCCCGTAAGTATCATTAATTAATTTAAAACGGTTTATATCAATAAACAGTAGCGCAAATTTTTCTTTGTTTTCATGGGAATGAGATATCAGAGATACCAGGTCTTCTTTCAATATCGTTCGGTTGGGTAACCCGGTCAGGAGGTCATGATTATTCTGAAAGCGGATAATTTCTTCGGCTTTTTTTCTTTCACTGATATCTCTAGCAACCCCGTAGGTCCCAATAAAGTTTTGGTTCTGATTATAGTTCCGACCAAGTTTAAACCCCCCAGAATTTTTCTTTTCAATATTAATTGCACGAACTTCAACGTGCAGGAGAGATCCATTATTTTTACACTTCAATCTCAGTTCCTGGCCGGCGGTATTTTTAGGGAATTGTTTATTGTTGAAAAAAAGCTTTGCTCGATCGATATCTTTTTCATAGACCACATCTGTATAGTGTTTTCCGATAAACTCTTTTCTGCTGTAGCCCAGTGATTTAACAGTATTCTTATTGATAAAAACAAAATGCCCGGTACTATCCAGCATGTAAAGTAAATCGGGCGAATTATGGACAATAAACCGATGTAGAGCTTCTGATTCTTCGAGTTTGTTCACTATCTCCCGGTTTTCCTGCTCCAGGAAAATCTTTTCCAGAATATTTTTGATTGAAAACAGGAGCTCATCTGTAGAATAAGGTTTTCTGATGAAGTCTCTAGCCCCATTTTTCAATACATGAATCGCTTTTTTTATTTCAGATTCACCACTGACAACGACGACATTTGTATCAATATTACTCCTATTGATGAGATCTAGAACCTCTTCCCCACACATATCCGGCATGTTCAGATCAAGGAGAACTAAATCATATTTTTTATCGTGAAGTTCCTCCATTGCCGCCATTCCACTAGAAACCGAATGTGAATTCAATCCCTCTAGCGTAAGGACAGCCTTGATACTTTTGGCCATGGTTGGATCATCATCAACAATGAGTATCTTTGCGCTGTTCATGGCTGACAGATGGTTCCTGTTTTTATTGAAATGACCCAGATCCATCATCTCAGATCAATCTCTCTCTTCTTGTTTGCGGGGGATCAAAATCTTAAATTCAGTCCCTTGATTTTGGCTGGAGTAGCAAGTGATGTTTCCCGATATTTCCTCAACTAATGTATTAACTATGGAAAGTCCCAATCCGGAGTGTCCTTCTTTTGTACTGGTGACTGGGTTGAATAAATTTTTTAAAATTTCAGGATCAATTCCTGGACCACTGTCCTGAATTGATATCTCTATATATTGTTGATTGTTTTGATAGATATTATCTCTGGTGCTGATTCTGATCGGGTTATTTTCCGCCATTGCTTCGACACTATTTTTAATGATATTGATGAATATCTGCTTTAATTTATCTTTTGAACAGTAGAGATTCGGGATCTGCTTATCCAGTAGTAGAGTTGATTCTATCTGCTTGGTTTTATAAAGTGAATCTCTAAATAGAGTATCCAATTCTGTCAGTAGCTTATTGATATTGACCAGCTGGTATTTTGTTCTGATTGGAGATTTAGGATCTTTTTCCCGGAGTAAAATATGCCCAACCCGTTCAATTTCTTCACCAATAAATTTAATTTCTTCCTGAGCCGGGTGGTCGCTGTCAATTTTTTTCCCCAGCATATAGAGGTAGTTATTGATGATTGTCAGGGGATTACTGACTTCGTGAGCGACTTTCTTGAAATCAATAAGGGGCATACCAGACGATTGAGAGCCCTCTCGGCCCAGAGTGAAGTATTTCCTGGCAATCTCCTGACTTAATAATTTTAATAGTGAAACTTTATTTTTCAGGTTTGGCCATTCTTCATCAGTTGTTCCAATTGCCAACACTCCAATTCCGGTTTTTTCATAATAAACCGGGATGAAATAAGCCCCTTCTGCATTAAGCAGTCTGATAACCTGTTTATCTGCTATGGAACATTTTTCAGCCAGACTTATGATACTCTTTTTTTCAGTAAACGCTTTAGTCAGCAGGCTGTTTCTGTCCCCGATTTCAAAGCTTATTTCATCGAGCTGGTTTATTTCCAGGTCATTGATTGCCGATAGAGTGGTTTGATTTTTATTAACCTGAAAAAAGAACAGCTGGTTCTGGTTGAAGAGGGTGGTGAAGTTTATTCTAACCTCTTTAGTGAATTCGACCAGTTCGGTTTTTTCACTTTTGCCGATAGTGTGACTCAAGGCGATATTTTTAACTTTTTTGGCCAGCTTCATGCTGCTGTTTTCATGCTGTACCTTAGCGAAGATTTTTTCTTCGTTTTCCTCTTTGTAAAACCGATCGTTGAAGCCAAGAGTGGAAATCATCTGTTGGCTTTTTTCTACTGCAAGAGTGTGACTATCCAGGATAGTATCTTCCGCTATCCCCAAAAGCTGACTCGCTCTTTCCAGATTATTATGGTTATCCCGGGCATTATTCTTAGAACTGAGAGGACTGGCAACGGCAAGAATTTTTAACAGGACTGGAGCACTGAGCAGTTCATCCGCTGGTGAATGTTGAAACTGGATCGCATCGGCAATAAAAGAATCAAGGTTCCAACTCTCAACTAATGCAGATCCCAGTTCACAATGATCAACCTGTAGCTGTTCCTGTTCAAGGGACAGAAATTTCTCTGTTTCGTTATAGTATCGGTCTAAAACCGGGAGATAAACTTCTTCACGGTTAAGTAGTAACAGGAGCATACCAACCTGGTGAAGCAATCCTGCCAGGAATGCCTCTTCTGGTTTATCATAACCAACCAGTTTGGCAATTCTTTCGGTCAAGTTGGCACAAACCAGACTACGTAACCAGATGAATCGAACATGTCTCTTCAGCCCTTGGCTGAAATCAGTAAAAAATTGCTGTATAGCACAGGTCGTGACGATATTTTTGATGTTGGTCATCCCCAGAACAATGAGCGTCCTGCGGAGATCAGTTATTTTATTCTTTTGCCGATAAGCCGGAGAATTTGCAACTTGTAAAATTTTGGCGGTTAAACTGCTATCTTTTTTCAGTGCCGACGCAAACATTTCAACACTTGCATTGTCATCATGACACAAGTCCAGCAGTTCAGCTAAAAGAGTTGGTTCTGAAGGGAGATTGTCGACAGAATAACTTAAATTTTTCAGATAGATACGTTGCAATCTATCGGTATCCTTTCGATTGTTGATCACAGCAAGGTCAATAAGAAAAACTTATGACAATCAAGCTGGCTATGTTGCTGCCTGAAATACTACTTTAAAAGCAATTTTAAATAAATAATTCTAATTATTTATTTTATTTAGATGTTCGCTCATTTATTGCTGTCAGCTCTTCCATTTTCGCAGTAAAAAGATCATCCATAGCGATAGCTTTTACTGGGTCAAGGCGACCGGAACTTTTGCTGATTTCTACAGTCACAAGACCCATCTGTAAGTAGGGTTGTAACAGTTCAGGAGCATTATCCTGTAATGTTTTTAGATGTTCCGTAACCGTTCCAATATCACCACGGACAATTGGCCCGGTCAGCCCTTGTTCCGGTCCAAGATCCTTTATATTTTCTACCGATGCTTGTACCAATGGTAGCAGCAGGGGGGCTGTCTGGTCAGGTTCGATTCCGCAGCTGATCAGTAGCTTACAGGCTGAAGCGAACAGGGTGACAAGATAGTTGGAGGCGATACAGGCTGCAGAGTGATAGAGCGGTTTTTTATCGTGATCAACGGTAAAAGAGTGTCCACCAATGGCCCCAACCAGCTTTTCACCAAACACCAATGCCTTCGGGTCATCACTCTCCAGGGCACAGGGACATCCCTGTAAATTCATGTAAGCTTTTTGTCGGTCAGCAAAGGGGAGGAGTGGATGGAGCGACAGCAATGGCTGTGGTGACGATTGATAACACATGATTTCAGCTGGATGTAAGCCGCTGAAGTGGATCAGCGTTGTTGGTTTGGAAAACTGGTTTGTGGCTTGAATTTGAACTGCCAATTTCTGGATTTGATCATCGGGAACTGCGAGGAGAATTATTTCTGCTGTGGCTATATCGGTCAGCTGTGTTGATGCCAGAGTCGTTGAACAACCGATATAAGAACAGGCTTCCGTCGCTCTCTCCAGGTTGCGACTGATAATTGCGGTCAGCGGATAACCTGCTTCATATAAACGTTTGCTGACAGCGCAACCCACGCGACCCGGGCCAACCAGCGCAACCTTTGGATTCATGCTACTGAAACCTGTAATGATCCAACCCCCTCGATTGTCCCCTCCAGTTGATCACCCGAGATGATTCTACTGACTCCGGCAGGAGTCCCGGTCAGGATGATATCGCCAGCTTCCAGGGTATAGAATGTTGAAATTTCAGCGATGATCTCTTCCACAGAGCGCATCATTTGCGCGGTGTTGCCCAGTTGACGAACCTCACCGTTGACTTTCAGGCAAAGTTCCAGATTGTTGGGGTCGCTGACTCTGTCGGCTGCGGTAAAATCAGAAAGTGGACAGGAAGTATCGAACCCTTTGGCAACTTCCCATGGTAATCCTTTGTCTTTTAATTCGCTCTGAAGATCCCGGAGGGTTAAATCAAGAGCAACTGCATATCCAGATAAATGTGCTAGGGCACTCTCTTTCCGGATAGCTTTGCCAGGTTTTCCCACGAGTAGAGCTAGTTCCAGCTCATGGTGACAATCGTTTGAGTACTCGGGGATTTTAATCTCCCCACCATCGTGCAGCAGGCTACTGGCCGGTTTACAGAAAATAACGGCACGTTCCGGGACTTTGTTTCCCAGCTCACGAATATGCTCCAGATAGTTTCGACCCAGGCCGATAATTTTTCCAACCGGATAGGTTTTTGTGCTGCCAATGATTTTTACCTGATGCATTATGTCCTCCCTTGAAGCTGATTTGATATCACCCATTCAGGGTTGAAAGATAGCGGTTTTTTGTGGTTAAAAGCAAGGTTTGTCGTAGCTGGATTGAAACTTTTTGCCGTGCTAGGATGGCTGGAAGGGTCGCTTTTAACAATTCTATAATTCAAGAGGTCGAATGTATTATTTCAACTATGAGGAACCGGTGTTTCGCCCCCCGTCCGAAGCCCGCTCACTGATTTTACAAATCACCATCGGTTGTAGCCAGAACCAATGTCGATTTTGCGGTATGTACAAGATGAAACAGTTTCGTCTTCGTTGTATCGCTGATATTGCTGCCGAGATTGAAGCTATCCCAGAGGATCACCGCAGACAATATCTCCGGATTTTTCTTGCCGATGGTGATGCTCTGGTCTATCCACAAGCGGGTCTTGTCGAAATTCTTGATCTTCTTCAGGTGAAATTTATTAATCTGAACCGGATTGGGATCTATGCTTCGCCAAAAAGTTTAACCAGTAAAAGTGTTGAGGATTTGAGGCAACTTAAGTCCAGAAAACTGCATATTCTCTATCTGGGACTTGAAAGCGGCGATGCTCCGACACTACAGTTGACCAATAAAGGCTACAGCCCGGAGCAGATTCTGGAGTTATGTCATAATGCAAAAGTGGCAGGGATAAAGCTGTCAATTACCGCTATTCTTGGATTGGCCGGCCGCCTGCGTAGCCAGCAACACGCTGTGGCAACAGCTGAGTGGATCAATCAACTTTCCCCAGAATATTTCTCACTGCTGACCATGTTTCGGCGTCATAATGATGCCTATTTTGAATTGATCGAACCGTTGAAAAACGGTGAAATTATTGAAGAAGCACTGATGATTGTCCAACACTTAAAACCCCGGAAAACAATTTTACGCTCGAACCATGTATCTAATATTTTAAATTTAGCCGGGAGTTATCCAAAAGATCGCGAAAGAATCATAGCGCAAACGGAAGCTGCTCTGGTAGAAGCCAGAACCCATGCCGATTGGTTTGACCAGGTGCCCGATTACGGGGAGGAATACTTCTGAATTAGCAGGTAAATGCTAGCAGGGTAGTGGTTGTCTGACGGTTGAGGATGAGAGAAAGCCACAGCTCGATTAGGTGTCGAGCTGTGGCTTTCATCTAGTTTTTGGCTGCTATTACTTGCGCTGGAAGGAATTATCAGCAAACGAATATTTAAACTTCATATGATCGGTATAAGTTTCTTCCAGAATAGCCACAACGTCTTCGGTAAATACCAACTCTTCATCCGTCGGGATGACAAAGACTTTGACCGGCGAATCGGCGGTGGTGATGAGAGTTTCCTCTTTGCGGGTCATGGTGTTGCGATTCTTTTCCTTGTCCAGGATAATCCCGATATGATTGAGGTTTTCCAGTGCCTTTTCGCGGATCATCCAACCCATCTCACCAACTCCAGCGGTAAAGACAACGGCATCCAGTCGACCCAGAACTGCACAGTAGGAACCGATATATTTCTTCAGTCGGTACCCTTCAATTTCCAATGCCAGGTTGCAGCGTTTGTTCCCCGCCTCGGCAGCTTCAATAACATCGCGGCGATCAGTAAATTCACCAGTGATTCCAAGGATTCCAGATTTTTTATTCAAAACACTGTCGATCTCTTGTGGTGAAAGATTTTCACGTTCCATAATAAATGCTGGAATCGCCGGATCAATATCTCCACAGCGGGTCCCCATGACGGCCCCCTCTAACGGGGTGAGCCCCATCGAAGTATCGACGGAAATTCCATTCTTAATTGCGGCATGAGAAACCCCATTGCCGATGTGCATAGTAATAATATTGCAATCTTCTGGTTTTTTCTGCAGCAGCACTGCAGCACGCTTGGAGACATAAAGGTGGCTTGTACCGTGAAAACCGTAGCGCCGTACCCCATGCTTTTCATACCAGTCATAGGGAACCGGATAGGTATAGGCATGTTCTGGCATCGATTGATGAAATGCCGTATCAAAAATTGCAATATGTGGAACATCGGGAAGATTGATCTGGGCAGCCTCAATTCCTGCAATGTTCGGAGGATTGTGTAGTGGTGCCAGGTGTTGAACCTCTTTTATCGCATCAAGAACAGTGTCATCGATCAGGATAGACCGGGTAAATTTCTCACCACCGTGGACAACCCGGTGCCCAACTGCCGAAATATGACTCATGTCAGCAACCACCCCATAGGTTTTATCGGTGAGGATTTTGACAATCAGATGAACCGCTGTTTTGTGGTCCGGGCATTCGTACTCTTCCCGATATGTATCGCGACCGGGAACTTCATGGATGATAAAAGAATCACCTATGGTAACCCGCTCAACCATTCCCCGGGCAATAACTTCTCCCTTAGTCCAATCATAAAGTTGATATTTTACTGAGGAACTGCCACAATTCAGAGCTAGAACTTCCATGTTGAATCTCCTTACTGTCATTGTGAAATATGATTTTTGATCTGGATTATTATGCCGGTGTAAACATAAATTTCTATGTTAGCCGTAAGTCGTTATTGTTATGATATAGAATGCCAGGAGCCTGTCGGGCTTTGCGGATCGTAACGAGAAATCGACTGGTCGAGGACAGATTTTCGTAGATTTGAGAGCGAATAGCAC
>JAUVCS010000201.1 GCA_030590745.1 Desulfuromusa sp. | reverse complement strand
GGTGAGCTGTTCCGGGCGATGCAAAATGGGATGATCGACGCAGTACAGAGTGATGATGCAACTATGGCATCCCCGGTTGATATCAATGTCTTTGGTGGGTACTTCCCATTTGCCACCCGCTACAGCCTCGATGTGCCGGTTTTATTCAAGTACTATGGCCTGAATGAGATCTGGCAGGAAGCTTATGACGAAGTCAGAAATGTGGAATGGCTCGGTGCAGGAGCATGGGATCCACTACATATTTTCAGTAAAGACCCGATTCGCAGCCTTGCAGACATGAAGGGCAAGCGGGTTTTCGGCGTACCTACCGCAGGTAAATTCCTTTCACGTTACGGCCTGGTTCCTGTTACCTTGCCTTGGGATGATATTGAAGTCGCAATTCAAACCGGTGAGCTTGATGGTGTTGCCTGGTGTGGATTTACCGAGGCCTATGAAGTTGGCTGGGCTGATGTTTGTAACTATGCTCTGCTGAATAACGTGACCGGTGCCTGGTTCGGTTCCTATTTTGCCAACAGCAAGAGCTGGGCAAAAGTTCCGCCGCATCTCCAGGAACTGTTCAAACTCTCAATGGACAGCTCACATTACTATCGTCAGGTCTGGTACTGGGGCGGCGAAGCCAAACTCCGTGTCGGCGGCAACAAAATGGAATTGACTACCATCCCGGCAGCAGAGTGGGATCAGGTGGTGAGTGATTCAGAGAGTTTCTGGGATGAAATGTCTTCAATCAGCCCAAGAGCAGCAAAAGTAGTCAACATCTTTAAAGAGTATTCAAAAGTTATGCACAAAGCTGGTGTCCCTTATCGTTATAGCTAAACATTGATTTGTTTTACCCCTGCAATTATGCCGTGGTAATAAAAAAGTGTCCGCTTTTTTATTACCACGGCACCTCCCTGTGTCACCCATTTAAAATAACCGGATATACTTACAAAACCTGTTTTTGCACTCAGCGAGGTGTGAATTAACCTGCTGAATTAATTTTTCGTTCCACGTAGAAAAAAGACTATAGCGTCCCTTCTTCTGTCTCATGATTGTTTTATTTAACAATCTGATTCTCTATTTGCCCCAAAAGTCACTTTTACGATGGTAAGGCAGCGATCAATACCGTTGACATTGATATATATCTAATATATTACTAGAATATCAATTAGTTTGCTAGCTGAGATGTTTACACCTAGGAGTCTGTCGAACTATACGAACTGAAGCGAAATTTCGGAGGTTTGAGAGCAAACAGGTTAGATATGCCAATAAACTCCCACATAGAACATCCGAACCGATCAGATCGGGTCACTATGCTCGGTCTCGATTTTGGATCAACAACCAGCAGCGCCATGATGGCAACCGCCGGCGTGGAGCATAGTTGCACCACCGGGAGGATGGGATTCGGCGTTCCCCGGGTAGAGTATCGCTCGAAACCAGTCTTCACACCGTTTAATGATAATAAAATCGATTTAGCTCGATTGGACGGCCATATCGACCGATGGATCGCTGAGAGTGGTATCCGTTGCGATACTATTTTTTCTGGCGGGGTCATTATCACAGGACTTGCGGCCAAGCGGACCAATGCTGCTGCTCTGGCCAGACTGATAGGTGAACGGATTGGTGAAGCTGTTGTTGCGACGGCTGACGATCCGCGCTTGGAGTCTTGGTTGGCCTTCATGGGCAGCTGTTCGATACTATCGCGATTTCACGCTGAAACTCCCTTTATCAATATCGATATCGGTGGTGGCACCACCAATCCAGCGTTCGGAAAGAACGGCAGCGTTCTCTCTACCGGGTGCCATTTCATTGGTGCCAGACATTTCCAATTTGAACCGGGAACCTACCGGCTAGTCGGCATGTCGCCTTATGGAAGAGCTCTCCTCAAGGATCTTGGAATCGAAAAATCCCCCGGAAAAGAACTATCTTCCCGAGAGATTGACGCGATTCTAGATTTTTATATCGACGCCTTGGAGGCGATTTCCAGCGGCAACACCGATTTCTTTTCATCACCCATCACCAATCGATACCAACAGGTTCCCTTTGCCTTCGAATCTACTGAAGCAACTCCAGTTCTGGTTTTTTCAGGGGGCGTCGGTGAACTGATATATTTGGAAAACCAGGGCAAGGAGTTGCCGGGCACCACCCATTATGGCGATCTGGGAATCGATCTGGCCAAGCGGATTGTCCAATCACCTTTACTTGCCGCCAACATAAGCGATTTAGTTCCAGATAATCAGGGCCGCGCTACGGTATATGGTCTTACTCTCCACAGTACAGAGATCTCCGGATCAACAATTTTTCTGTCCACCAGCGACATTCTTCCTCGCCGGGATCTCCCTGTTGTGGCGCGGCTGTCCATTGATGCAGATGCCATGCAGGTTCACCACGCCCTCTCGCTGGTGGAGACCACTTCAAATGGCGCATGTATCCAGGTGGTGTCGGGGAAAAACAACGTTAGCTCACCAGTAGCTGATATGGGAATCCCGATCTGCGAAAGTCTCAGGTCGGTAAAATCTTTTGGTCTGCACTTGAAGGATGCCTGTACACAGGTGAATCCAAAGCAGCCCGTGGTGGTATTGGTCCCGCATAATTACGGTCTGGTACTTGGTAATTATGCCAGCAACTGGCGGCAAGAACCGTTTAATTTAATTGTTATAGATGAAATCCCTGACAGGAATGCACATTTTGTCAATATAGGCCGTCTTCACAACAATATCGTTCCGGTTTCATTTTACGGGGTATGTTAGAAGTAAGGAAAAACTAAGATCATGAAAAAAATCACACCCATCTTGGAAATCGATGTACCAGAGCCCCAGCCGGATGAGATCTATTCCAAACGAGTTGTGGGAAAGCAAATTCACTTTAAGGGTCTTAAAAAACTACTGGGAGCAGCCGATATCAGCAAGGCTGGTGATCGCAATACTGATCTCGCCCCGAAAAGTGACATGATTCGAGAAACAGCTCGAACGATCCTTTCCTCTCTGACACTTCGGCATATTTACGATCACCCCCTGACCGATGACAATAACCTCGTGGATACAGTGGCGCGCGCTGGATATGATATCGATCACGCGGTTTTCAATTCTATTTCATCCATGACGCTGGGAGATATGAAAGACCATCTGCTGCGTAGTGATGGTCAGGAGATCAAACGGATTGGAAGAGGCATCATA
>JAUVCS010000275.1 GCA_030590745.1 Desulfuromusa sp. | reverse complement strand
CGCTCCCGTTTTTCTGGTAGCACTGAAACTTGCAGATGGAAGCGACCTAAAAATCCCAGCGGCCCCTCTGCGGTACGACCTTCGAGAACCGAGCCGGAGACAACCCGTTGCTCATCTGAATTAAGCTCATCAGCCAGCAACTCATCAAGAGAGGCACCAACACGGGTTCGTAGCAAGCGGGGATTTTTAACGCCGGGGCCACCTAGGGCGATAACCCGGTCAGTGGGAATTTGGCCGGAAATGAAAAATTTACCAAATGCGATCACATCCTGATAGTTAATCGACCAGACGATTTTTCCTTCGCTAACCGGATCAAGAAAATGGATGTGGGTGCCAGCCAGTCCTGCAGGATGAGGACCGTCAAACTCTTCTTTGCTGGTACCATTGACTGCCGGCAGGGTGACACCTGGCTCCTGACAGACAAAAACTTTTCCATCGGTCAGGCGGGTAAGGATTTTGAGGCCGTTGGTAAAAGCCTGCTCTTCCTCTTTAATAATCAGCTCTGCTTTCGCAGCCAGAGGATTGGTGTCCATAGCGGTGACAAAAATAGAACGTGGGACACTCTCAATCTCCGGAACTTTGCTGAAAGGTCGGGTTCGTAATGTCGTCCAAAGACCTGAACCAACCAGATGGCTGACCACTTTGTCGCGCTCCAGACTCTCGAGCGATGCCTCTGCAAAAGCGTTGAATTTCTCAGCGTCTGTACCGTTCAGCTTAATAATAACCGATTGCAATACGCGCCGTTGCCCACGATTTACGGCAATAACTTCACCGCAGCCTGGAGCCGTATATGTGACCCCTGCAGTTTTTTTGTCGGTAAACAACGGCTGCCCAAGCTTGACCTGATCACCAACCTTTACACACATGCTTGGTTTCATGCCGACATAATCCGGACCCAGTATCGCAACGGTTTTAACCGCTGCTCCGTCAGAGATTGTCTGTTCGGGACTGCCGGTAATCGGCAAATCCAAGCCCTTACTGATTTTGATCATGTTAGTACACTTTCTAAAAAGGGTTGTGAACCAATCTTGGTTTATCAACTTTGCCCTGCCCGGTTGATTTGTGTTGCTGCATAGCGGGCAGAACCATATAATCTATATAAGTAATATTTTTCAGAGAGTGCTAAAAAATAGATACCCTCACTCTCTGAATTTTCAAAACTCTGCACTGATTACACGGTTATTCAGGTTGTTGTCGCGTGATCCAGGCAGACTGACGAGGAAATTCCTCTCCGGTAAAAATGTGCTATTTGTTAAAAAAGATCGTACACAGTATACACAGACAGCGAGGAAAAACAATAATAAATATGACATTCTTTTTCCCCTTCTACGGTTTGTTACCGTTAAAGGAAACCTGCAGCAAGAACAGCCTCCCATCGGGGCTTGTCGGATAGAACGGGATTTCATAATATTGAAGAGGTGAGGTAAAAAATGAAACAATTAGTTTGTGCTTCAATCCAATTTCACATTGCTCTTGGGTATATCGATGCCAATCTTGATACCGCTATGGCAGCTTTGCAACGGGTCTCTCAACAGGGGGCAAAATTAGCGGTATTACCCGAAATGTGGAGCTGTGGTTACGATTATCGCAATCTGCCGGAACTGGCGAAAGAGACGCCACGGGTTCTGCAGGAGCTTCAGCGCGAATGCCGCAGGTTGGAGCTGGTCACTGTTGGCAGTTTGCCGGAACTGGAAGATGGGACTATCTACAATACCGCCTATGTCATTGATAAAGGAGATATCGTTGGTAGCTATCGAAAACTACATTTATTTTCAACCATGCGGGAGGATCAATTTCTCGGTTCAGGAGATGACACTCTGGTTGTCGATACATCGGTGGGTCGATTAGGGGTGGCAATCTGTTACG
>JAUVCS010000137.1 GCA_030590745.1 Desulfuromusa sp. | reverse complement strand
GTTGCGACCATCGGCAACTCTCTCGGCGCCGGGACAAATTATCTGATCGGTTTTTATGGTGGGGACTGGCTGAAAGAAAAAGTTCTTCGGATCGATAAAATTCGGCAACAGCGGGCAGAAAAGTGGTTTAACCGTTACGGTAGCTGGTCACTGCTGCTGGCGTGGCTGCCGATTATTGGCGATCCCCTCTGTCTGGTTGCCGGAACACTGAAGACCCCCCTGACCCGCTTTTCCTTACTGGTAACAACTGGCAAGGGTTTACGCTATTCAGTTCTGACAGTTCTGACCCTGCAGGGGGCAGTTGTTCTCACCCAATCCGGGGCCATCTGATGCTCTACACCCCCGCTTTCGCCGCCCTCTATCTGGCAAATTTCTCTCTGGTTGCCAGCTTTGCGGCATTTTTCCTGTTCCCGTTATTTATTACCGGTCACGGTGGAAACCAGCAGGATATCGGCATTATTATGGGAGTATTTGCCCTGGCTTCAGCCCTTTGCCGTCCCTGGATTGCAGAAATGGTCGACCGGATCGGACGCAAACGGAGCTATACCATCGGTTGCGCCATCATGACCCTGATGCCACTTTTTTATCTGCCGTTACAGGGAAACCTCTCCAACTATTATTCACTCCTGATTCTTCTGCGAATTATTCACGGGATCGGTTTAGCCATCTGCTTTACCGCTATTTTTACCTTTATTGTCGATCTGATCCCGGTGAATCGACTCAATGAAGGGATCGGAATGTTCGGCACTTCGGGCTTAATCGGCATGGCAGTCGGACCACTGATTTCTGAACTGATCTTGGGGAAATTTGGCTTTCCGGCATTTTTTATAACCGCGGCAGGATTGGCAGCAATAGCCTTGCTGCTGCAGGCACCGATTAAGGATCAACACCACCTTCAGCCGGAGGAAAGCGAACCTTCAGCTTCGTTTTTTACCTTGCTGAAAACCCGTAAACAACTGGTCTGTGGTGGATTGGCAATATTGTTTGGCTTTGGTCTTGCCGCAACCGGCAGTTTTATCGCCCCATTTGCCCAGGCCAACCACCTCAGCTATATTTCACTCTATTATCTTGCTTACTCCACCGCAGCTGTCGGGGTCCGTTTTATCGCCGGAAAAATGGCCGACCGCCTCGGTGAAAATCAAATTATCCCCTGGGGATTTATTCTTGCTGCCAGCGGATTACTGCTGGTTCCGCTGGTTCATGGCAACTTGCTGTTACTTGTCGTTGGATTTATTTTCGGGATCGGTCACGGGCTCCTGTTCCCCGCACTCAATGCTATGGCAGTCCGCGGTGAACCCTATGCGGTGCGGGGTAAGGTGACCGGAATTTTCACTGGGGGAATCGATACCGGAGTTTTCTGTGGAGCGCTGGTTCTGGGAACAATCGGTGAACTGGCAGGGTTTACTGTCCTGTTTATCTGTGCCGGATTAATGGTATTGAGTGGCCTTTACCTGTTTCGTTTGAGACCTGATCGGTAATCCGGACCACATTAACCTGAAAATTTGGGAATCGCAGTAAAAATGGACGAAATACTCATCAGCCAAGCTGCTCAAAAAATCAAAAACGGCCGACGGATGATTGCATTTACCGGTGCAGGGATCTCCGTTGAAAGTGGTATCCCCCCTTTTCGTGGTCCGGACGGTCTTTGGAGTCGCTACAATCCGCAGGTGCTGGATTTGACATATTTCCAGCATCATCCGGTTGATTCCTGGCAGGTCATCAAAGAAATATTTTATGATTTCTTTGGTTCTGCCCGACCTAACCCGGGTCATGAAGCTCTGGCGCAACTGGAATCAGCTAAAATTCTGCACGGTATAATTACCCAGAATATTGACAATCTCCACCAGGAAGCCGGCAGTCAGGATGTGATCGAGTTTCACGGCACCAGCCGGCGCCTGACCTGCCTCTCCTGTCAGAAAACTTTGCCGTTTCAACCTGAATTATTTTCCAATATGCCACCAAGCTGCCCCGACTGTGGTGGATTGCTCAAGCCGGATTTTATCTTTTTTGGCGAAGGCATCCCGCCCCAAGCCTATCAACGCTCTCTGGAAGAGACACAATTGGCCGATGTCTGGTTGGTTATTGGTACCACTGGTGAAATCATGCCAGCTTCCATGATGCCTATCGAAGCCCATAGAAATGGCACATTGATAATCGAGGTCAACCTCCACCCGTCCAACTACACGAATACTATTACCAACATATTCTTGCAGGGCAAAGCCAGCGAGGTTCTAAAAGCTTTGTCGGATGAGATACTGCTTTGATCGACTAATTTTTATAATGAGAGGGACGTGACCAGCAATAATTACAACATCATCGTTGTCAGCTCAGGAGCAAAGGTGTTCGGGGGAGATCTTATTTAATCTGAATCATATTTTCTGAGTTAGATAAAGTGCCCTCCGAACTCCCGGTGCGTGGTAAGATAAGCGGAATTTTCACTGGAGGAATCGATGCTGGAGTTTTCTGTGGAGCGCTGATTCTGGAAACAATCGGTGAACTGGCAGGATCTACTGTACCGTTTAACAGAGTTCGAACAAATTGACCTTTTTCAAATCAATGGGAGACAACAACCTTAAACAAGGGAGTAAATATAATGGAAAAATCTTTACTCGATACCCACCACAAAGCACTAACCCTCAACCGAGACAGAAGAGCCTACGGAACCATTGCAGAAATCGGTGCAGGTCAGGAAACAGCACGCTGGTTTTTTAGGGTTGGTAGCGCTGCAGGGTCAATTGCGAAGACGATGTCCGCCTATGACATGCAATTCAGTGATTCCATTTATGGATCCTGTGACCGTTATGTCAGTCGCGAGCGCCTTCATTCAATGCTTGAAACAGAATACAACCTGTTGAGTCAGCGTCTGGATGAAAAACGCTGTGCAGAAAGTATATTTTTCGTCTTTGCCAACACTGTCTCAACTTTTAATTATTCCCGCAGTCAGGAAGGACACGGTTGGTTGGGGATTCAGTTTCAGACTCAGCCACATGAAACCGTATCGGAGATTCACCTTCACGTGGTCTTAAAGGGAAGTTCCAGCATGAAGGATCAGGAGACCCTTGGTATCCTTGGTGTCAATCTGATATATGGTGCCTACTATCAGCATCAGGACCCGGTTGCCCTACTCAGATCACTGATGGATGGCCTTTCCTCTGATCTACTCGAAATCGATATGATCGACTTCAGTGGAACCGCATTTGATTCTGTTGATAATCGAATCATCGCATTACAGCTGGTACAACATGGTTTGACTCCGGTGGCAATGTTTCAGCCCGAGGGAAAACTGGTACAGCCCGCTGAAGCACTGTTTAAAAAAGCGGTATTAGTCGAACGCAGCCGGTTTTGTCCACCAACAAATCTTACTATCAACTTGCTTGATAGTGCTTATGAAGCCTTTTGTTGTGAGAACAATGTTGACAGTGATGACGTGATCGTCTTCAGTGAAATGACTCTATATAATCTTCGTGACGGTGAAGATATTAATATCGAAGATTTTCTACAACGGGTCGATATCTTGTGCGCTCTGGGCAAAAACGTGATGATCACAAATTTTGCCGAATATTACCGTTTGGCGCAATTTCTCTTCAAACAGACCAGCAAGCCGGTTGCTCTGGCACTGGGAGTCCCTTCATTGCGGGAAATATTCAAAGAAAAATATTATGAACACCTGGATGGCGGTATTCTGGAATCCTTTGGGCTTCTGTTTCGCAACGATATGCGCTTGTATGTCTGTCCTGTTCTTGAAGAGGATGGATCACTGCTGACAATCAATGAATTAAAAGTAGAAGAACACCTCCAATATCTTTACCGTCATCTGCTGCAAAATGATTTTCTGCATAATCTGGATACGGTTGATCGTAATTATCTAAATATTGATGCCAACGCAGTCCTGGAAAAAATTCGTTGTGATGACGCTACCTGGCAGAACCTGGTTCCATCAGCCGTGGTTGATATCATCAAAAAAAAGAGTTTATTTCAGCGGGATGGGTAAGCATAGAAGGATATCGTAACAGTAGCTCGTGGGAGAGGGGACGGAGAGGGTCTTTAAAATGTTGCCCGATTTCCTTCTTTCGGGCTATAATGGGAGATTAAAATAGAGAAGGAGCATAATATGGATTGGTATCTTTTATTAGGAATCGTGGTTGTCTGGTATATCCTGAACCGTTGGATTCTCCC
>JAUVCS010000123.1 GCA_030590745.1 Desulfuromusa sp. | reverse complement strand
ACTGAATTTCTCAAACTGGCAGCAGAAATACCCTTACATCCAACCTTTGAAGAATTTCCTCTGGAAAGTGCCAATCAGGCTTTACTTGAACTGAAAAACCGTAAGATTCGTGGTGCCAAGGTTCTGAGAATCAGTGATTGAATGATCTGGAAGAGATTATGACCAATATCGATGCCAGTCCCGAAACATTCAGAGAGCTTGGATAAGCTTTATGCTGACTTTTTTTACTATAACTTGGTTTGATCTTTTTTTACTTTTTCTTCATCTGCTGCTGGTCACTTTTCTGATTCCAAAAATAATTCTACAACGACGTGAGTCGGGGGCAACGCTTGCCTGGATTCTGGTTATTATCCTCCTCCCTTTTTTTGGAATGCTGGCGTTCTGGTTGTTGGGAACTACACGTATCAGGATATTGCGTCGGAAAAGGCACCGCGCTGAACAACACCTGGTGCCATCACTTGCACGTTTTCGGAGTCAGCAGAAATTATCCGATACCGATGAGCTAGTTGCCAGCTCTCTTTATTCTCTTGCCGCCAAGCTTGATGAATGTGGCCCTCAACCTGGTTGCAAAGTTGAAATGTATCGTGATGGTAGCAAAGCACTTGATGCTCTCGAACAAGCAATTGATGCCGCACAGGAACATATCCATCTCACTTATTACACTTGGGAGTCAGACAATACCGGCCGGCGGTTTTGTCAGGCTTTGACAAGAGCAGCCAGACGGGGAGTTGAGGTTCGTTTGCTGTTGGACGATGTTGGCTCCTACACGACGAAAACAAGTTTCTTTGCTGCGCTTGTTTCCGCCGGTGGAGAGCTAGCTCGGTTTCTGCCACTTAATCTTTTCAGCCGGCAGGTTTCAGTTAATAACCGTAACCACCGCAAAATTGTGGTTATAGATGGCACCACTGGTTTCACTGGCAGCATGAATATTGGCGACCTCTACGCCGGGTTGGCTGGCCCTTGGAACGATTTGCACCTTTGTGTCCACGGGCGAGTTGTCTATGAGCTGCAGGGAGTTTTTTGTCAGGACTGGTTTCACGCAACACATAAGGATATAGCAACAAAAACATATTTTCCCAATATGGATTGCCATGGAGATGTTTGTGCTCATTTTCTCGCCAGTGGACCTTCAGATGAACGTTGGCGAACAATTCACACGTTGTTGTTTGTTGCGATCAATACCGCCCTGGAAAAGGTCTGGATAGAAACTCCTTACTTTGTTCCCGATCCACCGATCACTATGGCATTGCGAACTGCTGCATTGCGTGGGGTTGATGTCAGGTTGTTATTGCCTAACAGTTCCGATCATTTCCTGGTGGATTATGCCGGACGGTCTTTTTTTGATGAGTTGATAGAGGCGGGGGTGCGTATTTTTAAAATGGACGACATTATCCCCCACGCCAAAACTGTGGTCATAGATCAGGTTTTTTCAACTGCCGGATCCGCTAATATGGATCAACGCAGCTTCCGTTTGAACTTTGAGGGAAATCTGTTTTTCTTCGGCAAAAAAATTGCTGCTGAACTTGAAAGAGACTTTCTCCATCAATGCCAATCGGCCCACGAAGTCACCGCAGAAAATCGTAAGAAATTGACCCGCACGGTGAGGTTAAAGGAAGGGTTTTCCCGCATTTTAGCACCTTTGCTTTGAGTCCTGAAACACCCCTCAATAGAATGAAAACATCGACTATGTATCAATAAAGTCGAATATCTATATATTTATATTTACTGATAAGTGGTTTTTGGTTAGAATAGCTGAAAATGATTTTCAGAATCGGAATCGTACTTTTGTATTGATGTAAACTGCAGATACCATCGAGGCCTGAAATGAAACAGCTATATAACAGTCTCATATTATTGCTGGGCATTTCTCTATTGATTGGCTGTTTTTTTGCCTTTGATCTAGACCAATATTTTACTCTCGATTATTTTCAGTCTCGCCATGCTACCTACAAACAGTATTACGAACAAAATCCAACCTTAACACTGCTTCTTTTTTTCATCTTTTACTTGGCCCTGACGGCGATGTCCATTCCCTGTCTGTCCGTAGTAATTTTGGCCGGAGGTGCTCTGTTTGGTTTTCCGGTTGCCTTGCTGGTTATCTCTTTCGCTGATGTTATCGGATCGACTCTGGCCTTTCTCAGTTCTCGCCGGTTATTTGGAGAATATTTGCAGGATAAGCACCCTTCTCGGTTGCGAGCGGTCAATCATGGCATTGCCCGTGAGGGTGGCTTTTATCTCCTCTATCTCCGACTGATTCCCTTATTTCCCTGTTTTCTTATCAATCTGCTGATGGGACTCACCAAAATACGTGTCTCGACCTTTTACTGGGTGACTCAGATTGGTAAATTTCCCCATAATGCTCTCTATGCCAATGCTGGAACTCAAGTCAGTCAATTGAACTCTTTCTCTGGAATTTTTTCTCCAACAATAATTTTTTCTTTTGCTCTGATAGCTTTTTTTCCACTTATTGTGAAAATGGGGCTGCAACAAGCCAAAATTCGCAGGACAATCTATTCACCGCAGGAAAATCGACAGATCTGAAAAAGAATTTTATATGGTGGAGGAGATGCCATGAAACAGACCAAAATCGGAATCATCACCTGTGATCGTTACCGCAGTTTGTCGGATAGGGTCTGAGCTGCTGCAGGTGAAATAATACTTTTCCACATCTGCAGGAGCATTCAAAGAACTGAAAAAATCAATATTACAGCTGGTTGCTATCAGCATTATCATTGCTATACTTTCTGTAGGA
Source organism: Desulfuromusa sp. (assembly GCA_030590745.1). Lineage (GTDB taxonomy): Bacteria > Desulfobacterota > Desulfuromonadia > Desulfuromonadales > Geopsychrobacteraceae > Desulfuromusa. Next base: position 1,815 of record JAUVCS010000123.1, on the reverse strand, counting down.
AATATTTTCTTCATATCCCGGATTGATCCGGACCGAACCCTCCGGAATAATCCGGCCGAATAAGGAGGTTTCTGGTATGGACTGGTCGCCGATCAAAAAGAACCCCTCCTCCTGGCGTATACAGCCGAACCTCATTGATTACCATAAAGCCTGCACTGAGTTTTCCTGGGATGATGTGCAAAGTGAACTTGATGGCCTTCCCGACGGGGGAGGGTTGAATATCGCCTATGAAGCAGTTGATCGACATGTGAAAAATGGGGCAGGGGAGAAAACCGCACTTCGCTGGCTGGGTAAAGGGGGGCAGATTAAGGATTTTACTTATGCTGATCTTGAAAACCAGACGAACCGTTTTGCTAATGTTCTCCGTTTGTTGGAGATCGGGAAGGGGGAGCGGGTTTTCAGCTTGTCCGGTAGAATTCCGGAACTCTATTTTGCCATTCTGGGCACCTTGAAAAATACCAGCGTGTTCTGCCCATTGTTTTCAGCTTTTGGACCAGAACCGATTGCTCAACGCCTTGAACGGGGTGATGCCAAGGTGCTGGTTACGACTGAGCGTCTCTATCGAAAGAAAATTGCTGCTCTGCGGCCATCATTACCAAAACTTCAATACATTTTACTGGCCGACAGTGATCAGGATCAGGATGAAACGGTTCTCTCTCTGCCGCGCCTGCTTGCTGCGGCATCCCCGGAATTTACTATCCCGTCAACCGATCCCGAAGATATGGCACTGCTCCATTTTACCAGCGGAACTACCGGGAAACCAAAAGGGGCGGTGCACGTACACAATGCTGTGCTGACCCACTATCTGACCGGAAAATATGTTCTTGATCTCCATCCGGAGGATATTTTCTGGTGTACCGCTGATTGTGGCTGGGTGACCGGGACCTCCTACGGCATTATTGCCCCTCTGGTTCACGGGGTGACCAATCTGGTCGATGAGGCCGATTTTGAAGCCGAGCGCTGGTGTCGAACTCTTGCGGAGCAACAGATCAATGTCTGGTATACCGCGCCGACGGCAATCCGCATGTTGATGCGCAGTGGTCTGAAACCGCGTGAAAAGTTTGATTTAAGTCGACTGAGGTTGGTTCACAGTGTCGGCGAACCACTTAATCCTGAGGCGGTGATCTGGGGTGAAGAGGCTCTGGGTCTGCCGATTCATGATAATTGGTGGCAGACCGAAACAGGTGGCATCATGATCGCTAACTACGCCGCCATGGAAATTCGTCCCGGTTCCATGGGACGTCCATTGCCGGGGATCGAAGCGGCAATTGTTCATCAGATTGCTAAAGGTAAGGTTGAACTTGAGGAACAGGTTGACTGTGAAGGAGAGCTGGCACTAAAGATCGGTTGGCCATCGATGTTTCGAGGTTATCTGCATGATGACGAGCGCTATCGTAACTGTTTTGTCGGTGATTGGTATATCACTGGAGATCTGGCTCAGCGTGATGCCGATGGCTATTTCTGGTTTATCGGGCGAGCTGATGACATCATCAAAACCTCCGGGCACATGGTTGGCCCTTTTGAAGTTGAAAGTGCCCTGATGGAGCATCCTGCGGTTGCCGAGGTTGGGGTGATCGGCAAGCCGGAGCCGATGATTGGCGAGCTGGTCAAGGCTTTCATTTCCCTGCAGCCGGGGTTTGAGGCCAGTGAACAATTAAGATTGGAACTGCTTGGTTTCGCACGTAAAAAACTTGGTTCGGCAGTTGCGCCAAAAGAGATTGCTTTTACCGACAACCTGCCAAAAACTCGGAGCGGCAAGATCATGCGGAGGCTGCTTAAAGCCCGTGAGCTTGGACTCCCCGAAGGGGATACCTC
>JAUVCS010000045.1 GCA_030590745.1 Desulfuromusa sp. | reverse complement strand
GAGTCAGCCCTACCAACCTCTCTACTCCCTTGATCTTCCCGTTGAGGAGAAAGTACGGATCATCTGTCGGGAGATGTACGGTGCTGACGATGTCTCTTTTACCAAGCAGGCAGCCAAAGATTTACGCCAGGTGCAACAACTTGGCTTTGAAAAACTACCGGTCTGTATTGCCAAGGCTCCCGGTTCACTCTCAGACGATCCCAAGTTATTGGGTCGTCCACGCTATTTTGACATCACGGTTCGGGGGATTCAGATCAATTCCGGGGCTGGTTTTCTGGTAGTTCTCACCGGGGATATCCTGCGGATGCCGGGATTGCCGAAACATCCGAGTGCTGAGCGTTGGCAGTTACAAAAAGACGGTTCGATCAGCGGCCTGGATTAGTGAGGTCATGAAGAGCACAACCGGACACATCAAAGTTGGAGCAGACTTTAGTATCGATGAATTTTGGAATTAAAGAGCTGCTAGCTATTGCAAATCATCCAGGGTCAGAATTGACTCAATATCACAACGCTGCGATTTATTGATGATTACGGCAGCCCCCAGCAGAGTTGCACCTGCCTGAGCTATAATTTCTTCAATAGCTTTCAGGGTTGTCCCTTTGGCGAAGAAATCATCGACAAACAGGACTTTATCCTCCTGATGAAGAACTTCTTTGGAAACATAGAGGGTCGTTGATTCCTGCTTGGTAAAGGAATAGCTGGCAGCGGCAAAATATTCTGGCATGGTGATGGGACGTTTTTTTTTGGCATAGATAAACGGAACCTGCAGCTTCAAAGCAACCGCTTGTGCCAGCATAATCCCGCTGGTTTCAGCCGTGAGTATTTTAGTCACGGGAAGATAAGCGAAGCGTGCGGCAATCTCATCACCCAGCAGATGAATCAACACCGGATCCACCATGTGATTGAGAAATTGATCAACTTTGACGATCTGACCGTTGATCTTCCCATCCTGGCGGATCCGCTCTAACAAAATTTCAGCAACACTCATTTTCGATCCTCCCGGTCATAGGGTAGCCCCAGACCTTCCGGCTGTTGACTGGCACCTTTTTGTATCCGCTGAGTAGAAATGACCAGAACCAGGATAGTAAAGAAGTAGGGCAACATCTGCAGAACATGAGCACTGATCGTTGTCCCCATCGCCTGAAAACGCAATTGCATTGCGGTAATACCACCGAACAAATAGGCTCCCAGCATCGCCCTGGGACTTGACCAGCCGGCAAAAATAACCAGAGCTACTGCGATCCAACCCCGACCGGCGGTCATATTTTCAATCCACATGGGAGTGCTTGCCAAACTCAAATAAGCGCCACCGATCCCAACCAGACCCGAACCAATCGTCACCGCAAAAAAACGGTAGGTACTGACCGAAAAGCCACAGGTATCAGCAGCGGCAGGATTTTCACCGACACTCCGCACTCCCAGTCCCCAGCGGGTTCGGTAAAAGAAAAACCAGATCACGAAAACCAGCAGAAAGCTGAAGTAGATCAACAGATCCTGATTAAAAAACGGTCGACCAATCAGGGGAAGTTGACTTAATCCGGGGATGGCAACCCGTTTGAAACCGACAATGGTCAAACCAACCATCCCCTTACCGAACAGCGCGGTAATACCAACCCCGAACATGGTCAGGGCCAGACCGCTGACAATCTGATTACCACGTAATTGAACCGTAATCAACGCATGGATACTGCCAGCAAGAAAAGATGCAGCAAAAGCAAAGAGCACCCCCAGCAACAGCGAACCGGTCAGATAAGTTCCAGCAAAACCAGCCAAGGCTCCAATCAACATCAACCCTTCAATCCCGAGGTTGATGATTCCGGCCCGTTCGTTGATAATTGCCCCCAGAGTGGCAAATAGAATTGGTGTGCCGGCGCGGACAGTCGCATCAAGTAGAATTTCAACCATTGATAACCCCCTTGACCAGTTTCACCCGATAGATGATAAAGAAATCAGATGCGAGGAGAAAAAACAGGATCAATCCCTGAAAAGCGTAGACAAAAGCGACCGGCAACTGCCATAAAAGTTGCAAACTATCACCACCCACCAGCAACACTCCCATCAAAAATGAAACAATCACCACCCCGATTGCACTCCGTTTAGCCAGCCAGGCGATAATAATTGCGGTGTAACCGTAACCGGGGGAGATACCATGCTGCAAGCGATGTTGCAAACCGGCAACCTCACTGAATCCGGCGATACCGGCAATGGCGCCACTTAAGAACAGGACGAAAAAAATTGCCATTCCGGTATTCATCCCGGCATATCGAGCGGCTTTCGGGTTACTGCCGATCACTTTTATTTCATAGCCCCAGACGGTCCGTTCAATAAACAGGTAGAGGATCAGCGCACAGAAAACCGCGAGGAAAAATCCGCTGTGAAACCGGGTGTTAAAATATTCGGCAAAGCGGGCAGCATCACCAAATTGAGCGGTTAAGGGAAAGTTAAACCCCTTGGGGTCTTTCCATGGGCCATAGATCAGATAGTCAACCCAGAGAATCGCAATATAATTCATCAACAGAGTGACGATAACCTCGTTGACCTGCCAGCGGGCCCGTAGAATACCGGCCACCCCCGCCCACAGACCACCACAGAAGAATGCCGCAAAAAACATTGCAACCATCATCACCCAATGATTTTGAATCCCGGAAAAGAGGGCGACCCAGGTTGCCCCCATGGCACCCATATAGATCTGCCCTTCAGCACCAATGTTCCAGATCTGCATCCGAAACGCCAGACTGACCCCCAATCCGGCAAATATCAGGGGTGTTGTTTTCACCAGGGTTTCAGATAAACCATAAAGCGACCCAAGTGATTCAATGAGGATCTCTTTATAGGCGGCCAAAGGGCTGACACCACTGGCCAGCAAGAGGAACCCGGCCACAAACAGTGCCACCGCGATTGAGGCAATCGGGGCACTGAAACGGAGCAGAGGTGAAGATATCTCACGGCGTTCCATGACCAGCTTCATGCGACATCTCCCTGGGAGCCTGTCGGGCTTGCCGAATCTTCGCGAGAAATCGATTGGTCGAGACCAGATTTTCGATCGTTTGAGAGCGAATAGCCGAAGCTATTTGTCGAAAAGGATTGGGAATATGAGCCGATCAGGCAATTTTGTAGTAGATTCATGGCAAGTCCGGCAGGCTCCCTTTTTCTCCGCTCATCATCAGGCCAATCTCTTCACGCGTTGTTTTCCGTGGATCAACATAGCCGATCAACTTACCGCGAAACATCACCGCAATCCGGTCACTGAGCTTGAGTAATTCATCAAGGTCTTCAGCGATCAAGATTGTACTCATGCCACGATCTGCACCATCAGCAATAACTTTATGGACATATCCAGCACTGCCAATATCGAGACCACGGGTCGGATAGAGGGCGACTAGAACCGCCGGATGTTCAGACAATTCTCGTGCGATAATAACTTTTTGAATATTGCCACCCGACAGATAGCGAACCGGCGTTCCGTCAGGGCCACTTTTAATCGCAAATTGTTCAATTTTTTCTTCCGCATTCCGGCGGATCGCTTTTTTATTCTGAAAGATCCAGTTTCGAAACGAACCACTTTTAAAGCTCTTCATGATGAGGTTTTCGTCAACACTCATATCCGGGGCAATACCAATGGTTTTACGGTCTTCCGGGATATGTGCAATCCCGGCTATATAAGAATATCTGGCATTGCTGTTGGTAATATCTTCCTCCCCGGCCATAATCTTCCCCTGACTGGTATTTTTCAGCCCGGTCAAAACTTCAGCCAAAGCTTTCTGGCCATTCCCGGCAACCCCTGCGATACCGAGGATTTCCCCTTTTTTCAATTGCAGATTAAAATCATCCAGATCAGACAGACCACGATCATTGCGAACCGATAAATTCTGGATATCAAGAACAATTTCATCAGACATCTGCAGATTTTTCTGCCATTGAGGAATTTTATCCTTGCCAATCATCAGCGATGCCAGCGTTGATTCATCAAAATCCCCACGCGTCCTGGTGGCAATACTGCAACCCTTCTTCAGGATAGTTACACGATCAGAGATTTCCATCACTTCACGCATTTTATGGGAAATAAAAATAATACTTTTCCCCTGTTCTTTTAATTTCCGGAGAACATTGAAGAGTCGCTCTGCTTCTTGGGGGGTCAGAACTGCAGTCGGTTCATCCAGGATCAACAACTGACAATCACGCATCAATAATTTGATCAGTTCAATCCACTGCTGTGCCCCAATCGAGAGTTTCCAGACAGGAATATCCAAATCAAGGTCAAGATCGAATTCATCAATCAGTTTCTGGATCTTTTCTTTATATTTTTTTTTGCTGTAAAAATTGGGAACGTTATCGAGGGCCAGAAGAATATTTTCAAAAACCGAATGTGCTGGAACCAGCATGAAGTGTTGGTGCACCATGCCAATACCACAGGCGAGAGAATCACGTGGACTGGTAAAATGAATTGGTTCTCCAGCAACACTGATCTGTCCCCGGTCGGGATGGTAGAGCCCGGTCAAAACATTCATCAGGGTACTTTTCCCCGCGCCATTTTCCCCCAGCAGGGTATGAATCTCCCCCGGAGCAACCGAGAAAGAGACATCATCCAGAGCAACGACACCGGGAAATGTTTTGCGAACATTTTGGATTTTTAAAAAATCAGTCATAGATCAAAAAAAGGCACGCCCTGCAGCGTGCCTCAAATAAGTGTTTAAATTATTTAGAGATTGTCCCCTGAACGCCTTTGACAAAAAAGTTCATTCCCAGCAAAGCACCATCAGCCAGGACTTGTCCTGCAGCAACAACTTCCTTACCGCTCTGATCCTTGATTGGACCAGAAAAAGGATGGAGGCTCCCCGCTTTGATAGCATTGGCTTTTTCAGTCACCAAAGCTTGCACATCAGCTGGAACTGCACTGCTCAAAGGAGCTAAGTCAACCAGACCTTCTTTCATCCCCCACCAGAGCTGTTCGGACTTCCAGGTCCCCTCATGAACCTCTTCAGCCAGTTTAGTGTAGAGAGAACCCCAATTCCAGATCGGAGCGGTCAGGAAAGCGTTGGGGGCGAAAATACGCATATCGGAGTTATAACCGATAACATAAGCGCCACGAGCTTCTGCTGCCTGCATAGTCGCTGGAGCATCCTGATGCATGGTCAGCACATCAGCACCGACATCCAGCAGACTGTCAGCGGCATCACGTTCGACACCTGGATCAAACCAGGTTTGGGTCCAGACGACTTTGACTTCAGCCTTCGGATTGACACTTTGAACACCGAGGGTAAAAGCGTTGATGCCACGAATAACTTCCGGAATCGGAAAAGCAGCAACGTAACCGATGATATTTTTCTTGGTCATCTTCCCAGCAACAATACCCGACAGGTAACGGGGCTCATACATCCGGCCAAAGTAGGTGCCAACATTCTCCGCAGTTTTAAAACCGGAACAATGCATAAACACAACATCTTTATTCCGCTTGGCAACGTCAATAGTTGCATCCATATAACCAAAACTGGTGGTAAAAATCAGGTTGTGCCCCTTGCGAACCAGACCATTGATAACCCGGGCAGATTCCGCCCCTTCGGGAACCGATTCAATGAAAGTTGAGGGTTCGACATAGGGAAGTTTTTCCATCTCCTCACGCCCTTGATCGTGTGAATAAGTCCAGCCAGCATCACCAACCGGGCCAACATAAACAAAACCGGTTTTAATCTCTTTTTTTGCGCTGATCGCAAAAACATTACCGGAAAAACACACCGCCAGAATCAACAACAGGAACAGAGTTACTTTCTTCATCCAATTCACCTCTTTTGTTAAGGAATAAGTTCAACACACACTCGTCAAAATAGAATCAATTGAGCGGTTAATAACAAACCGATCAATTTACTTTCAATTTACTCTCAATGTTGTCCTGTAACCAGTGAGCATCCCACCATTCAATCGGCTGAACCGGGATTCCGGAGACAAGAACGCCGAAATGGAGGTGATCCCCCCCTGCCATACCGGTTGCTCCGCTACGACCAATAATCTGCCCCCGGGATACCATATCTCCTGGCTGAACATTCAACTGACTCATATGGGCATAGAGTGATTGCAACCCCAGGCCGTGGTCAATAACGATGCAGAGTCCATAAATGCCCAGATACTCAGACCAAACAACCTCTCCGGCATTTCCAGCCACAATCTCTGCCTGAACGACCGAAGCGAGGTCCTGCCCCAGATGAACCTGCTTATCAATCTCCTTACCGTTGTAATAATAGGTACGATAATCAACAAAACGGGCCAGGCTTGCAGCCTGTGGCTGACGGAGAAAAGAACCATTCCAAAGGGGGTCAGATGATGTTTCACGACTGAATTCAGCTAATTTATCCCGATTCTGCTGACGAACGGTTCGATTGACGTAAAGAAAAATATCAATCGGATCACTGACATCCGGAGCCAGATCTTCAAATTCCGGAATTTTCTGGGCAAGAAACTGATCTGAAACATTGATTTTACGGTGGCGAAACTTCTTATTTTTTGCCCGGTAATAAATACCCAGTTGGCGCTCATTTCCCGCCAGGTCGCGGGCCATGACACGGGGAACAAAGTCGCTTTCCTTCACATTGTATGGGTAAGTAAACAGACAGGCATAGTTACCAGATTGCTGGGGATAAGCAGGGAAAAAATAGTCACCAAACTGAACGCCGGCAGACTCAACCTCTTCATTCAGCCCAAAGACAACCAGACCACTTCCCCCTTTGGTAAAATTGTGCGCCTTACTCAGCAGTGAGATGATGGGGGCACGGGTGTCATAGGTCAAAGTGAAGAGCTGTTGTGAGACATTCCCCTTACCAAGGTGATAAACCGACTGATCGGTCGCACTCACTTCAATTTGCACCCC
>JAUVCS010000121.1 GCA_030590745.1 Desulfuromusa sp. | reverse complement strand
GGGGCATGACCAAATACAAATGGACCCTGATAACGGCTATGGCAGTCAAGACACAGATCGTTAGTGCGCTCGTGGGTGGTCAACTCACCGTGCGGGTTGTGGCAGTCACCGCAGCTCATTTTTCCCTCTTTAATCGGGTGATGAGATGGGAAGTTGGATTTTGCTATCATCTCCTGGTGACAGGAGAAGCAGAGCTCAGGATCTTCTTGTTTCAAGCTAGCTTTGAGGGGTTTTTCAGCGTGCATGGTGTGGCAGTCAGTACAGCTGAGATCAGCAAGCGCGTGCTCACTGTGGGTCCAGTCCATCAGATCGCCATCGGTATGGCATGTGGAGCAGATAGCACCCACTTCTTCGGACGTTAATTCAGCCGGACGGAGAATCGAATCGGGATCTCCCTCGGAATCAACGTGCAGGCTGCCGGGTCCGTGGCAGGTTTCGCAGCCTTTTTCTGCGCCGAGCATTTCAAAATCGGCTAAGCGACCATGAGTGGTGTGGGCAAAGCCTTCACCACCGGTGCTGGTGGGAAAATCTTCGCCAGCCATATCGTCATGGCATTCCAGGCAGGTGTCTTGTCCTACATAGGTGGCACCTTCAATCTGCGGCATGGTTAACATCTTTTCCCTGATTGCACCCGTGGCACATGCGGCCAGGATCAATAGCAGGGGAAGAAGTTTCACCAGTCTGCCGGTTTTTGTGCCGGTTGACTTGAATAACATGTTACCTCCTTTAGGTTCTCAAAATGCGAGTTGAACGACTTACTTTTTTATTTTATTTAAGGTTTGTCCCAGTGCTTGTAAAGGCCTCCTTTCTACCGGGAAATATGGGGAAATCTCTATGTATGGTAATTTTTCACATTACGTACTTTACACGCGAATAGAATTCTCTTGAAGCAAATACTTTTAATGGGTATATTAGCACTGTAAATAGTCTAAATTCACAATATTCAGATAGTTACATCTATTTGCCACATAACTTATGTTAATATTACAAAAACTAGATATGTAGATAGCCCTATGGACACCCGATATTTTAAAACTTTGGTTACTGTCGTAGAAACTGGTAGTTTCTCTAGCGCTGCGCGACATCTTCATCTGACTCAGTCGGCAATATCACAACGGGTCAAGTTTCTCGAAGGGGCTTTTGGTCATATTCTCTTTGACCGTTCTGGAGGAAACTTACTGTTGACTGTGGCGGGTGAAGTGGTGTTGGAGAGTGCACGCCGGATTGTTGGTGTTGAGGAATCACTGCTTGGTCGATTGAAGCAGATCAATGGTCGACAAAAGGTCTCTCTCTGTTGCACCCCGACTTTTGGCGCAGTTTATCTGTCGGGAGTTCTCAATCGATTTATGCTGGAAAGTGGCGGGGCACCGGCCGATCTGAACTTTGTCCTCAGTAACCCGGATGAGGCTCTCGAAGGGGTGTTAAACAAGGAGTACGACATTTCCATTGTTGAACATTGTCCTAATACTGATTTCAGTATGTTCCAGTCATATCCTTTGCCGCAGGATGATCTGGTCTTTGTTGCGTCACCCAAATTGAATTTATCCACCAGTGAGTACGATATCCGTTCGATATTTTCCTATCCATTGTTTGTCCGGGAAGAAGAGTGCAGTTCCCGGCAGCTGCTGGTTCGGGGTCTGGAAGAGCAGGGGAGGAGCTTGTCTGATTTCTCCTCAGTTGTAACTTCTGATGATTTGCGTCTGACCCGGCAGTCTATTCTTGCCGGTGGCGGGATCTCTTTCATGTCAAAAAGTCTGGTGTGTGAATATCTGGAAACCGGTCAGATGGTGGAATGTGCGGTGAAAGGGTTTCCCAAAAACCGTCAACGCAAAGTCATCATGGAAAAAGGGCGCGAGAAGGAGAAACTGCTCTGCAGTTTAGCCCGGTGTATTTTTAATGTGATGGATGTCCCTTCACCACTTTGAAGTAAAAAGCAGGTTTTTAGGCTGAAGCTAGTCAGGCTGAAAGGCTGAAAGTTTTAAACCTAAATCCCATCAGCCTCGTTTTCCTACCGCCTTATTTATCCTACCGCCTGATTCTTTCCAACTGTACTACCGTTTCAATATGGGCTGTCTGTGGGAACATATCTACGGGTTGTAACTGTTTTATCCTGTAACCATTACTGGTCAGAACTTTCAGATCACTGGCAAGACTGTCTGGATCACACGAAACATAGATAATCTGTCTTGGTTCAAGTTGATAAAGGGTTTGTAGCAGTTCTGCAGAACACCCTTTTCGAGGAGGGTTGATGGTTACGAGAGAGGGTGTTTTCCCCCCGTGTTTTTGTAACTCTTCAGCGGCATCTCCAGCAAAAAAGCGGCAGTTATGCAGGTCATTCAGGCGGCTGTTCTCTGTCGCATTCCGAACTGCCCCGGCGACAGATTCAATCCCGTCAACTTCACCGGCATCTTTTGCCAGATTGAGGGCAATTCCACCGATTCCACAATAGAGATCAATGACCCGATCTTGCTTACTCAGGTTTGCCCACTTTCGTACCAGAGCATAAATCCGGGCTGCCTGCACGGTATTGATCTGGAAAAATGCTTCCGGGGAGATCCGTAAGCGGATATCACCGACCCTTTCAATCAGATCGGGAAGCCCCTGTAGTTTCAAGGTCTTCTCACCCAGAATCACATTTCCCGATGAACGGTTCAGATTCTGGTGGACGCCGATCACCTCTGGAACTTTCCGTATCAGAGCTTTTGCCAATTTGGGAAGTTGTTGCAGATCACGAAAATTGCAGACAAATGTTACCAGTGCCTTGCCGCTGAATGGACTGACCCGAATCAACAGGTGGCGAAGCAGCCCGCTTTGATGCCGGGATTGGTAGACCGAAATTCTCTGTCGTTGCACTTCATCGCGAACCACTCCGGCAATCTTGTTGATCAGCGGATGGTGAACCGGACACTCTGAACAATCAATCACGTCATGACTGCCCCGCTTGTAGAGCCCGATCAAAACTTTTTCCCGATTACGGGAGAAGACCAGTTTAGCGCTGGCACGGTAGCCGAAATTGGGGTCAGAAGGGAGTACCGGGGGAACTTGAACTTCTTCCAGTAGCCCCTGCTGCAACAGGGCTTCTGCCACCCGTTGTTGTTTAAACAGCAGTTGGTCACCGTATTTCATCTCGATCAGCGGACATCCCAGACAATCCCCTGCTACTTTGCAGACAATATTTGTTGTCCGTTGCGGAGAATTGCGCACCACTCTCTGCAATCTGGTAAAAACGTGGGTACGGCCGATATGTTCAACCTCAGCAATAACTGTTTCCCCAGGGAAAGCACCCTGAACCAGTGCAATCTTATCTTGATAGGGGGCCAGGCCGATACCAGCATTATCGAGGCTGTCAATGGTGAGTTTAATGGTTTCTTTCGCCATTTTTTTTCTTGATGATGATTTTTTTGTCGGTTTTTTCATTGGCACTTTCTTCTGTGACGGTTATTGGAAAGAGGGAGCCTACTCTTTGCCGTGTATTGATGTCAAACCTTTGCTTCTGCTTGCCTGAAAGAGACAACTTGGATAGACTGCGCCACACAGAACCCCATTAAAACCAAAAGATAGCCACCAAGGCGCCAAGAGTACTAAAAAGATTCAAAATAATTTTAACGGAGAGATGGAGAGGCTGAGAGAAGATCAAAATAAAAATCTTCTGGTTTGTTTTAAAAGCCTTAAAAGTATTTCGTTTTTCTCTCCAGCTCTCCTCCTCAGCGTCTCTGCGTTGGCTTTTTAAAGTTTTTATTGTGCAAGAGGAGAAAAGATGCGCCATAAAACCCGGCAGATCAAGCTTGGTCGTCTCGCTATCGGTGGCGATGCCCCGATCAGCGTCCAGTCGATGTGTAATACCGATACCCGTGATGTCGCGGCGACATTGACACAGATAGAAGCATTACAGACCGCCAAATGTGAAATTGTCCGCTGTGCGGTTCCCGATCAGGATGCCGCTGTGGCGTTGGGTGCGATCAAGCAGGGTTGCCAGATTCCGCTGATTGCTGACATCCATTTTGATTATCAACTGGCACTGACTTCAGTTGAACAGGGGGTTGACGGGTTGCGGTTGAATCCCGGCAATATCGGGGAGCGTTGGAAGATCGAAGAGGTAGTCAAAGCTTGTGTGGAGCGACAGGTTCCAATTCGAATCGGGGTCAATGCCGGTTCACTGGAGAGGGAGCTATTACAGAAGTATGGTCATCCGACTGCGGAAGCAATGGTTGAGAGTGCTCTGGCACATATTCGGATTCTCGAAGATCTTCATTATCAGAACATCAAGGTGAGCTTGAAAGCTTCAGATATTGACCGGACGGTTGCCGCTTACCGGATGTTGGCCAAACAAGTTGATTATCCCCTCCACATTGGTATTACCGAAGCGGGAACCACCTGGAGTGGTACCATCAAGAGTGCTATCGGCTTGGGGGCGCTACTCTATGATGGGATTGGCGATACCTTGAGAGTCTCTTTAACCGGTGATCCGGTGGAGGAAGTTCGGGTTGGTTGGGAAATCCTTAAAAGTTTACGCTTGCGGGAGAAAGGGCCGATCTTTGTCAGTTGCCCAACCTGTGGACGTTGTCAGATTGAACTGATTGAA
>JAUVCS010000096.1 GCA_030590745.1 Desulfuromusa sp. | reverse complement strand
CGTAACTTTTCTACCAGATCTTGAATCTCCTGTGGGGGTTCCGGGGTCACTTTTGAAATGACATACATCAGGGCAAAGTTGATGATCATCCCCACGGCACCGATCCCTTCGGGAGAAATACCGAACCACCAGTTTGCTGGTCTGTTGGCTCCTGGATTGATAAACTTGAAATAAATAATGTAGGCGCTGGTAAAAGTGATTCCGGTGATCATCCCGGTCATCGCTCCGTAGACATTGGTTTTTTTGCTGAAAATTCCCATAATGATAACCGGGAAAAATGAAGCCGCCGCCAACCCGAAGGCGAAGGCAACCACTTGTGCAACAAAACCAAGTGGAAAGATTCCGAACAGCCCGGCGATAACCACGGCCCCCGCTGCAGCACACCGGGCCCACAACAATTCTCCCTTTTCTGACATGCTGGGCATCAGCACCCCTTTCATCAGGTCGTGGGAGATAGATGCCGAGATAACCAGTAACAGCCCGGCGGCAGTTGAAAGTGCCGCAGCCAATCCTCCTGCAGCAACCAGTGCAATAACCCAGTTAGGCAGGCGGGCAATTTCAGGGTTGGCCAGAACCATAATATCCCGGTCGATATACAGTTCATTAGGATCGGTGGTGATGATGTTAGAAACCAGAGCCTGTCCAAAGTTTCCACTTCTCCCCGTGTACTTAGGCTTCCCGGCAATCGCTTTTCCGGGGCCATACTGCATGATTCCGTCCCCGTTTTTATCAATCCAGGCAATCAGTCCGGTTGTTTCCCAGTTTTTAAGCCACTGCGGAGCATGATCATATTGGACATTGTGAACTGTTTTGATAAAGTTTGTTCTGGCAAAGGCCGCAACTGCCGGAGCTGCGGTATAGAGGAGAACGATAAAAAACAGCGCCCAACCTGCTGAAGCACGTGCGTCCCTGATTCTGGGGACGGTAAAGAAACGGATAATCACATGTGGAAGTCCGGCAGTACCAACCATCAGAGCAAGAACAATAAAAAACAGGTCAGTTTTTGGCCGGACACCAGAAGTATATTCACTGAATCCAAGGTCTTTGTGGATTCCATTTAAAACATCAAGTAGATATCTCCCCTGAGTTGATGCATCTTGAAGAATCTCTGCTCCCCCCGCACTGATCGTGCTGCCAAAACCAAATGCAGGTATTGGATTATTGGTCAACATGATAGAAATATAGATAGCTGGAATCATGTAAGCAACGATGAGGATGCAATATTGGGCGACCTGGGTATAGGTGACCCCCTTCATCCCCCCCAGGACTGCGTAGAAAAATACGATACACATCCCGATAACCACACCGGTATTGATTGGAACATTGAGAAAGCGTGAGAAAACCACTCCAACTCCACGCATTTGTCCGGCGACATAGGTAAAGGAGATAAAAATAGCACAGAGGAGCGCAATAACGCGGGCTCCTTGCGAATAATAGCGATCGCCGATAAATCCGGGGACAGTAAACTTTCCATATTTACGCAGGTAGGGAGCCAGAAGCATAGCGAGTAAAACATACCCCCCGGTCCAGCCCATTAAATAGATGGAGCCATCACGCCCCATAAAGGAGATCAGCCCCGCCATAGAGATAAACGAGGCGGCAGACATCCAGTCAGCTCCGGTTGCCATACCATTCAGAACGGGATGGATAGTTCTTTCGGCAGTGTAAAAGGCCCCCGTTGAAACAGCTCGGGCACGGATGGCAACCAGAATGTAGATCGCAAACGTGACGCCAACAAAAATCCAGGTCCAGGTTGTAATACTCATGGATGGAACTTCCCCATTGCAGGATCCTTTGTGACGGCATCACTGATGGTGACCAAAGTTTTATGCCACCGTTCAGTCTTCAAAAACATCATATTTACGATCGAGTCGATTCATTAACCAGACATAGACGATAATCAGCAGGCAGAAGATCACCTCGGCCCCCTGATTGGCGAACCAGAAACCCAACGGAAAACCAAATATTTTTAGTTTGTCCAGCTGATCGACAAAAATGATTCCGCAAAGATAAGAGACAGTAAACCAGATGGATAGCAGAATGACAATGTAGGTAACATTCCGCTTCCAATAAGACTGTAATTCCTGTTCTCTTGTCATGGTGGGTTCACCCAAAGGTTGTTTGCTCAGAACGGTGTTCTAATGATCTCCCTATTCTAGTCAAAATAGCATTTTTCGCAATCAATTAATTGCCACTCTGTCATCGACAAAGGAAAGATTCGAAAGCTGTAGATAGGTTTTTATCCGACGATTTTGGAAAAATGTCTCTTGGTGGAATCCTGAAGTTTGCTGGCAGCCCGGAATGCCTCTTTGAGAATATCCTGTTCTTTTTTTGTCAATGCGTTGGGGTTGAGGTAATGGGTTGGAAATTTACCCTGATCGATCAGAGAGATCTCATTACGCAGACGTAAAAAAGTAAAGGCTTCAAAGGCCGCTTTGAGATGTTCAGCAGTCTCCGGATTAAAAATTTTCAGTTTGACCAGCAGATCAAGGCGTTCTGTGGTGGTTGTGGCATCGACTTGTTGTTCAAGCAGGAACATCCGTACACAATCGACAATGAAGATACTTCCTGCCTGTTTGATGGATAATTGCCCCTTATGCTTCTTGTTTCTCTCCAGGGAAAAGCGCCCGATCAAGCTCAATGGAACCTTGTGTTTAAAATCTAACTCCATCATGTGGTAGAGAAAGATTGGGTGAGCTTTGATCTCCCGATGGACAATTTTCCGCAGTGCCAGACACAGGGATGCTTCGCCAGCAATTGGCATAAAATCAAAAAAGATCGAAGAATAACGCACTTTTTGAGCCTCCGGGACTCTGATCCAGTCAGAGACGCGTGCTTCCCAATCTTGTAATCGCCCGCGCCAGAGGGGATTATTAACCATGACATGTCCATCACAGCGGGGGTAGCCAATGCGAGCCAGTGCCGCAACCAGCTTTTCGGCAAAGGGGATAAAAAATGCATCAACTTCGGCAATTCGGTCCTCCGGGAAATCCTCATAGATAAAACCATTGTCCTGATCCGGCCCCAGCAGCATCTCCTTGCGGCCACCACTTCCCATAATAATGAAGCTGACTTTAATATCTGGCGGGTTATTACCCTGTCGCTTTGTTTCATCCAGAACAAGTTCATAACAGCGCCGGATAATCCGATGGTGAATGTAGGAAATAATCTCCATTGTCTCTATATGGGAGCGGTTTTCACTCAGTAGAGCACGGGCAACCTTGACGATCTCTTCACGGGCAGAAATGAGGTCTTCTACGGTCCGGGCTTTGTCAACATTACCAATCAACAGCATCGATTTTTGGCTGCGGTATTTCATCAGGTCCTGCAGGGTGACCATACCGACGATTTCACCCTGGTCAAGGATCGGCAGATGCCTGATTTTATGTCCCATCATGAAGGTCATTGCTTCATACATGAAAGTATCAGGAGTCATAGTCTTGGGATTTGTTGTCATTATTCCGGCAGCATTTGCGCTATGGCAATCGGCTGTTTCTCGGGCAAGAACTTTGGCGACCAGATCCCGTTCTGTGACGATTCCTGCTAGTTTCTTGTCCTTGTCACAAACCAGTATTGCTCCGATACTCTGCTGAATCATTTTGCGGGCAATATCTCTGATCTGGGTCTCCGGGGTGCAGGTTTCAACCGGCGTTGACATGATCTCTGAGAGCCGTTTCTGAAAAGGGTAGGATTCCATCTGGGTGAGGACATTCTGCGTGTGCTCACTGACCATGTCGGCGTAGAGGTTCCGTACTCTGGAGTAAATTGCCTGGTTGAAAAATTCAGTTATATGGGGGTAGTTAACTGCTATCCGGGTCAGAATTGGCTTGGGGATCAGATAACATTCGGTCTCTTTTACGGTGCGTGCCCCGGCTGAATAACCTTCGCTGGTAAAGATCGGAGTTCCCCCAAAGAAAGCCCCTTCGTTGCGATAATCAACGATCATCTCAATGCCACCGGGAGGCTGAACAACTATTTCCACTAGCCCCGATTTGATGACATAGAGAAATCCGGTAGGCTGAGTAGACTGGTTGAAGATCAAAGTTTGTGCGGGAAAGTTTCTAATTTCTGCAGATTGGTTGAGTTCAGTGAAAATTTCTTCCGGAAGCTGATTAAATGGTTCAGTTTCACGTAAGGTTTTGATCAGACCCATAGAGATATCTCCATCTAAATGATTTGCAGCGGTCTGCTGTGGTTGAATAGGCTTCCTTGGGAAGCCTTACATATATTTAGGGGTAATATCACAGGTATGGTTATGCAGGGAAGGGGGTTGTATGCTTTTCAGCCAATTAATCTGTAGTGCTCTTTTTCTTTCTTCCAAAAGTCATTGGATGAGCCTGAAAACGGATAATTAAATCGGCAAAGATTTTCCCCCAGATAGTCATTCCTGCATAGGCATTCCAGGAATAGAAATCTTGGAAAGGGCCAATAAGAATGCCAGTGAAAATCCAGAAAGGGACACCAATAATAATCCAGACGGCAATGCCGCCGCAAACCAGATTAAGCAGTCCGACAAAAGGGGCCCACCTTTTTGGATTGTTCGGTGGCACGCCACGTTTCAGGGCAACTTCAGAATAGTTCTTTTTGATGAAAATCCGCCAGGCCCGTCGCAGCCAGAAAAAAGCCATGGGAAACAGGGCAAGAAACAGCAGCCAAGTCAATGCTACACTCACATCAAAAACCATCTAAAACTCCTCAATAAATAATATCAAAATTGATTGACTCTTGTACCTGAGGTTGCCGGGTCAATCAAGGATAATCTTCTCTTCGGTAAAATCATCTACCTAAAAAAACCCGCCAGCATAGCTGGCGGGCTAAATGATCAGGCATAATCTGCTGATCGCATTAAACTAATGATTCTTAGTGAGCTCCGTCAACAGCCTTGGAACCACGTGGAATCCGTACATCTTCAACCATTTGTGCAATTTCTTCCGGTACCGGTGGAGTCATGTTTTTGACTGCGAAGGCAACTGCGAAGTTAACAATCGCACCGATAG
>JAUVCS010000186.1 GCA_030590745.1 Desulfuromusa sp. | reverse complement strand
CTCGGTTGCGGTCTTTGTGTCCGCAACTGTCCAGAAAAAGTGATCAAACTCAAATCACGCCCGGAGCGGGTTCTGACTCCCCTCAACGGGGTTCACCGAGCCGTCGTAATGGCCATTGAACGGGGCAAGTTACAGAATCTGATTTTTGATAATCGGGCGTTGTTCAGCCACCGTGCCCTTGCTGCACTGTTCGGAGTCATTTTACGACTACCGCCAATCAAGCAGGCAATGGCCAGTCAACAGATGAAATCACGTTATCTGGAAAGGCTGATCGAAAAGATGGATGTTTAACTGCTGTGGATCAGCTGCTGGAACATTGAATAGTCTTGAAATCCCACCAGAGTCCGGCCTCCGAAACTGTGGGTCGGAACGGAACGGATACCGATAGCTCGGGCACGTTCCCAATCACTATCGACCTCTGCTGAAAAAACTCCCTCATCCAGGATCTGTAGAGCCTCTGCCGTTGAGAGATGGAGAGATTCACAGATCTTGATCAACTCCTCGATTTTTGAGATATTTCGTCCTTCCGCAAAATAAGCTGCATAAACAGCCTTGCGGAAGATGTCCCCCTGCCCCTGCTGTTCTGCCCACTTGCCAAGTTCCTGAGCACGACGACTATTATAGGTATGGGTTCGGGTGGCAAAAGGTAACCCCAAGCACCCGGCCAACTCTTTCAACTCGGCCATAGCCTTCGGCACATCCATCCGCCCGGCAAACAAATCAACTAATGCCCGCCCCTCCAATGGGGTTTCTGGATGGAGTGGGAAAACTGTCCAACGGAGAGGAAGATCAAACTCCCGGCATAACTTTTCGATGCGCACGGCTCCGAAATAACACCAAGGTCAGACATAGTCATAAAATATTTCCAGAGTTTTCATAGGTTCAGGATATCAGAGTCAATGACATAGAAGCAATATTGTGAGCGGTATCACTTTACCAACTTTTTAATTGAATCAGCATATACGACTTGACTCGTCATATTTCAGTGTTATAACTGTCAAAATAATAAATTCATTAATAACGGGAGCTAAGAGCTCCCGACGGAGATAATTTTGGTGAGAATACTCTTCAGTCTGTTTTTTCTTCTGCTTCCAGCTTTAGTCTATGCTGAATCAACCATCAGCTGTCACTGTTTTCAGGATCGTACCTTTAGCCACCGTGACACTGCAGCAGCTGATCCCTATTTTCTGGCTACGACCCAGAATTCCTTTATCTCTCTGCTTTACGGTGTTGAGAAAAGTTCTTTGGTCAAGGCAAAAATGTCAGGAACAAGTGGGTCTTATCTATGGGTTCTTTTCGATGTTGCAGCACGTAGTCAGCAGGAGATCGACACGGTTGATAAAATCTATGGGAAAAACAAACGCTGGGATATTGTTTTTAAAGAGTTGAAACTCACCCCACAGCAGTTAGGAGAAAAATACTGGCAGTTGGGAAATAATCCTGAGATGTTAGCAGACCAGATTGTTGACTTACAATTAATTAAACAATTCGGGGTCAGTGCAAATGAGCTTGAAAATTGGCGCAAAACTGGAATGAATCGAAAAGAACTGATATTGGCAATTTTATTGAAAGGTGACCCCACAACTCTTTTCAACCAGGTCAACAGCCGCATGCAGACCTGGGGGAAACTACTCTATGATCAGGGTCTGTTGGATGGCAAAGCGATCAACCGGGCACTGAGAAACAAGATGTCTCAATCGTAACCCTGCTCGGCAGCAAAACTGGCGGCACCAATAATTCCAGACTGATTAAGAAAACCTGCAGGAACCAGTTCTGCCCGCGTCTCAAGCAGTGGAAAAAATTCTTCATGTCGGGAACTGATCCCGCCACCAATAATAATCAACTCCGGGGAGAAAAGACGCTCAACATGATTTAAAAACCGGTTGAGCCGGTTTGACCAGGTGACCCAACTTAATTTTTCATTTTCCCGCACCGCAGCTGATGCATAGTGTTCAGCAGGAGCGCCCTCCAGCGGCAGGTATCCCAGTTCCAGATTGGGAAAGAGCTTCCCACGATAAAACAGGGCCGAACCAATACCGGTCCCCAAAGTCAAAATCAATACGCTACCCATTCTTCCCCGCCCTGCACCAAATACCATTTCTGCTAAGCCAGCCGCATCGGCATCATTGATGACAGAGCAAGTGCAGCCAGTTTTTCGCTGCATGAAGTCCCTGAGATTAACCCCTATCCAGCTAGTATCAATATTTGCAGCAGTCTTGACTATTCCACTCTGAATAACTGCTGGAAAACCACAACCGATAGAACCGTGCCAGTCGAATAGTCTGACCAGTTCACCGGTAGCGTTGATAACTGTATCGGGGGTTGCCGGTCTCGGGGTCTTAACCTGTAAATGTTCAGAAACCAGCTGGCCGGTTTCAACAGCGACCACTGCCCCCTTGATGCCACTACCACCAATATCTATTCCAAGAACATCCATAAGATTCTTTCTCCCACGCGATCCATATATATTTTATCATTTTCAGCAGCTGTGTTATCTTTATTATTCAACTTACAAAAAGAAAAGTGTAACAGAATGAAACTGAACGGGGAACAAAACAAAAGCGTTTTCAATGGTGTCATGCTTGGCTACCTGGTACTGATTCTTCATGTCCTGCTAATGATCGGCCTGGGTGTTACTGTTGTGGTAATCAAAGGAATTTATGACTTCCGCTGGCTGATTATTATTGCTGGTATCGCCCTGATCGGCGGATCAGGCTACTATTTTTATCAATATTTCAGAGAGCACAAACAAAGGCTCCATGATCTCATGTCTGATCCGGCATTTAATAATCGTACCCTGGAAATCAGTTTAATGGGAGGTATGGCAACGGTGCGGTTAGGACACAAAGATGACAGTATCAGACTGATTCAAGAAAACAGTGAACCCGAAGTGAAACAACTGGAAACAGCAAAATCTACCCAAATAAAAGAGCTCTCTGAACTAACCCGGATGCTGGACGATAAACTGATTACCCGTGAGGAGTTTCTACAACTAAAAAAAGAGATTCTTTAATTCATATCCCCCTCCGCAGAATCTGTAGGTAGGCAGCGGTAAAATTTGAGCATTGCTTTTTCCCGAGTTTAAAATAGCTTGAACCGACCACAATTAACGGAGGGAGACCAGGAGGAGGTCAAGAGGCTTTAGGTTTCTGCATAAGGTTAGACAGTATTTCAGGGTGATCGAGAATAACGGAATCAAGAAATGACGCAAGTTCAGTTTCGTCCAAAGGTTTACCCATCAGAAAACCCTGCCCCTGATCACACCCCTCTGCTTTCAAGTAATTATATTGTTCTAAGGTCTCGATCCCCTCGGCAATAATTTCCAGAGACATGTTTTTCCCCAAGGCAATAACTGAATTAACAATCGCCTGATCACTGC
>JAUVCS010000001.1 GCA_030590745.1 Desulfuromusa sp. | reverse complement strand
AACATTGGCTTCTTCACGAAGCATTTTGGCCAGATGAACCCTATTACGTTCGCCACCGGACAGCACCCCGACCTTTTTTTGCTGGTCACTGCCAGAAAAATTGAAACGGGCAACGTAGGCACGGGAATTGACTGACTGTCCGCCAATTTGCAGTGTATCCTGCCCACCGGTGACCTCTTCCCAGATGGTTTTGTCGCGATTCAGTTCGCGTTCTTGATCGACATAGCCGAGCTGCACCGTTTCACCCACCTTGAACTGACCGCTGTCGGCCTGTTCTTTGCCGATAATCATATTGAACAAAGTTGATTTGCCGGCACCATTCGGTCCAATGACCCCGACAATACCACCGGCTGGAAGGTTGAAACTGAGGTTATCAATCAACAGTCGCTGATCAAATCCTTTGCTGACTTCGGTTGCTTCAACAACTACCCCGCCTAAGCGGGGACCCGGTGGAATGTAGAGTTCCAGGGTTTTCTCTTTTTCCAACCCGGCGTTGCCGAGAAGTTGCTCGTAAGATGTAATCCGTGCCTGGGATTTGGCGTGACGCCCTTTGGGGGACATGCGGATCCATTCCAGTTCATGTTTCAGGGTCTGCTGCCGTTTGCTTTCGGTTTTCTCTTCTTTGCGCAGGCGTTCCTGTTTTTGCTCCAGCCAACTGGAATAGTTCCCTTTCCAGGGGATTCCCTGACCACGATCCAGCTCCAGAATCCAACCGGCAACATTATCGAGGAAATAACGGTCGTGAGTTACGGCGATAACGGTTCCCGGATAGTGCTGTAGATGCTGTTCCAGCCAGGCGACTGTTTCGGCATCCAGATGGTTGGTCGGTTCATCAAGGAGGAGAATATCTGGTTTCTGCAATAACAGGCGGCACAGGGCGACGCGGCGTTTTTCTCCCCCGGATAGAATTTTTATGAGTGTTTCAGGGGGTGGGCAGCGGAGCGCCTCTTCGGCCAGTTCCAGACGGGAATCCAGCTCCCATGCATCGGCAGCATCCAGCTTATCCTGCACTTCGGCCTGGCGTGCCAGGAGTTTATCCATGTCACAATCCGGGTCGGCGAAGGCGTTGTTGATCTCCTCAAATTCTGCCAGCAGGTCAACGGTTTCCTGGACTCCCTCTTTGACCGTGTCGCGGACGGTTTTATTTTCATCCAGTTGCGGTTCCTGCTCCAGAAAGCCGACACTGTATCCCTCAGAGAGGACCGCCTCGCCGTTAAACTCTTTATCAACTCCTGCCATAATCCGTAGCAGTGTCGATTTTCCTGAGCCGTTCAATCCCAAAACGCCAATTTTTGCACCGTAGAAATAGGAGAGGGAAATATCTTTAATGATCGGTTGCTTGTTGTAGCTTTTGCTGACCCGCATCATCGAATAGATAATTTTTTTTGTGTCTTCGCTCATCAATTGTCCTTTTTAAATCAATATTAAGTCAGTTCAGGGAGAAAGGTTCATTCAACCCCCGGCAACAAATACCATGCTCTGCCGAGTGGCGACTGTATAGCATCAAGATAATAGCCGCTGCAAGCTGCTTCTCTCTATATCGGGGGTGTCTATCGGACGGTGTGGTTGTTGAGGTCACCACCTTTGTCCAGAGTGCTGAGAACCTGCAGAAAACTGTAGGTGAGCTGCGGGTGCAGTTTGTTTCCTGCCAGATCAAGCATGATTGAAATAATCGTCCCTGCCTCCTGAGACTCTTCGTAAGCCCGGTGAGTTCGCATGGCATCGTAGGTATCTGAAATTGCAGTCATATAGGAACAGATGTGTTGTTGCCACGGCTGTTTCTGCTGCGGGTAACCTTTATTGTCGTAACGCATATGGTGCTCATATGCAGTTACAACCGCAAGGCGGGGAACCCCTGGAGTGTTGAGGAGATATTCCGCCCCCATGCGGGGGTGCTGCTGCATGATCTGCCACTCTTCTTCATTCAGTTGCGTCGGTTTGCTAAGAATATCAGGGGAGATAAACATTTTCCCCACATCGTGCAGCATAGCAGCAATCCCGATATCGTTAAGCAGTTGCCCTTCAATCCCCAGAACTTTTGCTTGCGCCAGATTGAGCATACAGATATTGGTTGAATGGGTGTAGGTGTATTCATCCATGGAACGGAGTGGGGCAATGGCCATAAAAGCATCGCTTTGCGTGTCAAAGGCAGTGACAAAGCCGTTAACGATATCTTTGATCCCTGCCATTTCCAGTTTTTGTTTATTGCGGACGACCTGATACATATCCATAAAACAATCAGCTTCATAATCAGCAATGTCAGCCAGATCCAGTCCGCCAAGCGCTTCTGCATCCGGGTTTCTGTAGCGGATTTCAACCTGACCGAAATGGATATTATCGCTACTTTTAACCTCTATTTGTTTATCTGGTGTTTTACTGAGAAGAATAATCAGCCCGAGCAGTTCTTCCGCATAAACTCCTGGTTCTATCTGCAGATAACTGATGCCATTTCTGGCCAGCGACTCCAGGAGTCTCTCAACGGCAAGATTTTCTGCAACTGGTTTGTTGGTAAAGATCAGTTGTTCATCAACAATTTTGAGGGTGATATTGGTGTGGGAATTGAACAACAGGTGGAGTTCATTCAGAGCCTGTTTATTCAGCCGTAGAACCTGACGGTGTTCCTGATGGTATAAGGCCACATTGGCAGCGGCGGTGGTTATCAGCCTGATGAATTTTTGCAGGTGGTCATTTTGAACCTTGATCATTGCCCTCTCCTTAAAAGGTCTCGGCGCTGTTTTATGACCAGCTTGGCCTGTTGTTTATATTTTCCCTCGGTCAGCTCCTGCAACAACTTATCTGCCGAGGCACTGGGAAATGTGGCCAGATTATCGAGGATTTCTATCTGCAACTGTTTTATCCGTCGGGAGACGAGAATCCCCTGTTTTTGCAGAATCCGGCGGATAACCGGTAAACTCTCCTGATTGCCTATGCGGGTCAAAGTCTTGACTATCTGTTTCTTCAACTCCAGCTCGGTATCATTGTCCACCGGGGTGCCAAGCTTTTTATGCAGAATTGAGAGGACGTTCAGATCCTGGCTGAGATCAGCTATTTGAACCGCTGCAAACTGAGCCTCTGGATCCGGGCTGTCCAGTTCTTGCAATAACTGACGATTGGCAGTAGCAGGATTGCAGGAAAAGAGGTTGCGAACCACTTCAATACGGACTTTCGGGTGGGGATGGCTGAGTAACTTGTGGATGACTTTCAGATTTCGAGGATCGAGATCCTTCCCCAGGATAATCAACAGATTGCGCACCAGATACCATCGCTCATCAGCGAGGAATTTTACCATTATCTGTTGTGCATCGCTACCGATCCCCTCCAGAATATCCATCCAGAGCTGTCGTTCCAGCCATTCTCGAGCCTGCCCTAAATATTCGATGACTGGCTCACTGTAGGGCTCTCCAACAACAATTACGTAATCGGTAATCTCCTGATGTTTTTCCTCACCCCAGAGATCGATACCGTCCAGCACTTCTGCCATGAAGGTGGGCTGGGTATGATTGGAGAGAACTTTTTCACCGAAAACACTGGCATCGGAATGATGGCTATCAAGATATTGAGACCAGTTGGTGTAAATTTTTCGTAAGTTGATAAAGTCCCCAATATCCAGAAAGAAGCGGGAAAGCTCTAGCAGGTTTTGCTCAACGGACCTTTCGTGTTCAGGCTCAAGTTGATTTTGCAGCAGCTCAAAAATGATCGCGGCACAGTTCGCTTCTGCCGATTGGTTATCAATTTGAGTTCTCAGCTTCTCTTTCTCAGTTTCAGGGATGGTGCCGGTAATATTGTCACTGAGGATGTCGTGCAATGCCGACTGATAACTGTCCGGCAGGTACTGCTCCTGTTGCTCTTCACTGAACAGGACGTCGAGGCGGGCACGAACCATCTGTTTCGAAAGTGGGGCAGCTGTTGTTTTTACTTGCCCCTGCTTCAGCTGATTCTGGTCGGTAGCCAGGTTATTGATCAGACCAAACAGCCGGGAAGAGAGATTCAATGTCTGCCGATCTTTTCCGATAATGGAGTTCTGCAGCAGTTGCCGGGGGATTTTTTGTAGCACCTCTGGTGCTCTGTCCTGATGCTTATCAAGAGTTTGAAAGGTGTTATTGAGGAATTGCTGTTGGGCATCAGGAGTTAATTGATTCAGTAACATAGTGAGTTTTTTGTCATTTTCCGAAACTGCTTGGGAGGCACTCTTTGCTCGGATACTGTTTTCAATAAATAAGTTGATGGAACGGGAGGTTTGCTCACGTTCAGCTTGATTGCCAACGAGTTTTTGATTGAAGATATCGGCAATAGCACCGACCTCAAGAGTTGAATCCAAACCCCCAAAATCCAGAACGCCACTGTGCAATCCATGGAGAAAGTTCTCCCATAGTTGTTTCTCGGCAGCTGGGTCTTTTTCGGTGAAATCCTGGTTGGCCTGAAAGGCATCATAATCAATTGGAAGTACAGCAATATGCTCAATCCGGTGCTGCTCGAATAACTGGTCAAAATCCCCGAGCGATTTGGTATTTTCCTGACTGGCACAGAGCAGCTGGTTAAAGCGGATCAGCTCAGCACCATTCAGGCCTCGTCGAAAACTGATTGATGCAATTCCAACTCCTGAGAAAAATTTAGCAAATTCCTGATGAGTTGAGTCTTCCCGGTCGAGCCAAAGCTGTTCAAAATAGAGGGCATCAGGGGCAATGCCCAAAGTGATGACGGGGTCAGAATGAAACAGGTCATCCAGAACAGCCAGGGTGCGGTTGATACTGGTCACAATCTGTGGGTGCTCTGGTGGGTAAAGTGATAGCTGTCGCCGGGATATATTCAGCTCGTGCAAAAAATTGGTGAGTAACGGTTTGTCCGGGTTTGACGTCGGATTGTCAGTTGTCTTTTGCTTCACATGCCCCTCGTTCCAGTTTTTAAAAGAGAAATATTGACCGAGTATAACAGCTTTCGAGGTTTTTTTTGTGATTGATTGATAGCAGATAAATCCAAAAGCCATTTGTTGCATTCGTTCTGCTTTGGTGCTAGATTCCGCAACGTGAAAAATATAATATTTCAGCGAGCATCTGCGTATGAGCCCCAGCAAACATTTTGACGTTGCTGATGCGGCTCTGGCCGCACAGTTGTTCGGTCAGCAGAATAAGCATCTTAAACTGATAGAGAAAAAACTTGGCATCCGTCTTGGTAGCCAGGGGACTGTCGTCCACCTTTCTGGTGAGTCTGCCCAAGTTCATATCGGCTATCGCCTGCTTGAAGAGCTATCTCTCCTCATGCAGGAAAATATGCCGATCTACCCCACCGATATCGATTATGCGATCCGGATTCTTTCTGCCAATTCAGCAACAGACCTGAAAGATATATTCTGTGATACAGTTTTTATTTCGGCTCGCAATAAGTTAATTGCCCCCAAAAGTCTGGCACAGAAAAATTATATTGATAATATTCGAAGCAATCATGTGGTTTTTGGTGTTGGTCCTGCCGGAACTGGAAAAACTTACCTTGCAATGGCGATGGGGGTCGCGGCACTGATGCGCAAGGAAGTGAGCCGGATTATGCTGGTTCGACCTGCCGTTGAAGCCGGAGAAAAACTTGGCTTTCTCCCTGGTGATCTGGCGGAAAAAGTCAATCCCTACCTGCGCCCCCTCTACGATGCTCTCTATGATATGCTTGATCTGAAAAAAGGTCAGGAACTTTTGGAAAACGGTATTGTTGAGGTTGCACCGCTGGCTTTTATGCGTGGGCGAACTTTAAATGATGCTTTCATTATTCTGGATGAAGCCCAAAATACAACAGCTGAACAGATGAAGATGTTTTTGACCCGCCTTGGGTTTGGGAGTAAGGCGGTGGTGACCGGTGATGTGACCCAGATTGATTTACAACGTGGGCAGAAATCCGGATTATTACAGGCAGTGGAGATACTGAGTGGTGTTCCCGACATAGCATTTACCCATTTCAGTGATGTGGATGTGGTTCGCCATCCGATCGTTCAAGCGATCGTACGGGCCTATCAGCAGGCAGATCAGCTCCATACTGAGACACATCGTTCTGCGGCTATTGAGGATCTATGACCAAAGAAGAAAAAGATAAATTATTGTTGGGGCGTACTGCCATTTTCAAAGGTGGGCTTCAAGGTTTACGGAATCATCGTCAACCTCGTTTGGGGGGGTGGCTGCTGGTGTTGGTTGCCGCTTTATTAACCCTGGTTATCGTGCCAAAAGGGGGGCTGATTCCCGATTATTATGCTCCGGGGGATATTGCGACACGTGATATTAAATCGCCACGGGACCTGTTGGCAGAGGATATCCCTTTAACTCAGGCAAAACGTGACGAGGCCGCAACCGCTTCTCCACTTATCTATGAGCTGGATACAACTTCTGGAGAACAGGCAATTAACCGGATCCGTCAAGGGCTCGGCCTGCTATTGCTGCAACAGGGTGGTGATGAACCGGTGCGGTCGGAAGACCTTTTGTTGCAATTGGAGACCGATTTCGGGGTTCCTTTGACGGATGAGGAATTCAAGCCTTTGCTTGATCTGGCACTCAACCAGAATATTGCAGTTTTAACCGGAGATCTCCTCTCGCCAATTTTTACTCGACCGATTGTTGCTAATTTTCAGGCCTTCAGTATTGATCGGGATAGGGGACTTCTGGCTCTCAACCGTCAGCGGGGGGAGAATATAGATCCGCAACGATTGGAGGCAACAATCGGGTTGAAAGATGCTTTGCTCGGAGCCAAAGATCAATTGGCACTGATCCCGGGGACGACAGTAATTCAGCAGAAGACCCTGTTGAAACTGGTCCAGCAGCAGTTGCGCCCGAGTCTGGTATTTAGTCAGGAAAAAACGGAACAACGACGTGTCAATGCGCGAGAACAGATTGCACCGGTTCTCTTCCAGATGAAGAAGGGGGAGATGGTGGTTCGAGGTGGGGAACGGGTAACTGCTGACCAGATCCTCAAGCTGCAGGCAATTAGAACCTCGGGTCGTGATAATCACAGCCTGCAGCTTTCGGCAGGTTTATTTATCTGCTCCTTGCTGTTGATCTATGTCGGTTTTTATTTTACCCAGAATAATATCAGTAAGTTCCACCCTGATGCCCGCGATCTACTGTTTCTCGCTACGGTATTCATTGCCTTGTTTGTCCTGATAAAAATATCAATTTTTATTGCCACCGCGATGGGAAATAGTTTCGGCTACATTGATTCCGCTGCTTACCTCTACGCGATCCCTTTTGCTCTTGGCGCCATGCTGGTACGAATTGTCCTGAATTCAGAAACCGCCTTTGTGTTTGCTGTCTGCTACGCGGTGCTGGTCGGGGTATTGTTTGGCAACAGTCTTCTAATGGCGCTATACGTCCTGCTTGGAAGTTTGGTCGGAGCGCATGGTGTGCGTCATTGTCAGCAACGCACTGCCCTCTACCGGGCTGGCTTGTGGGTTGGGTTGACCAATGTGGCTCTCCTGATTGGAATCCAGCTTTTGACCGGCCGAAATTTTGAACTGCAGTTCCTCTGGATTCTGGGGTTTGGTTTTTTTGGTGGTTTGGCCAGTGCAATTTTTGTCAATGGTGTTGTCCCCCTGGTGGAATCTTTTTTTAAGTATACGACCGACATTAAGTTGCTGGAATTGGCCAATATGAATGCACCGATTCTACGCCAATTAATGATTGAGGCGCCAGGAACCTATCACCATTCTATTCTGGTCGGCAATCTGGCAGAAGCGGCTGCTGAGTCAATTAATGCCAATCCATTGTTGACCCGTGTTGCTGCTTATTATCATGATATCGGGAAAATCAAGAAGCCTCTCTATTTTATTGAAAATTCAGGGGGACAGCGGAATAAACATGATAAATTAGCTCCATCAATGAGTGCTTTGATCCTCACTTCTCACGTTAAGGATGGGGTTGATTTAGCCCGTGAACATAAATTAGGGGCAAAACTGGTTGATATTATCCAACAACACCATGGGACCACTCTGATAAAGTTTTTCTATGATCGCGCTAAAACCCAGGCAGATCCTGGAGTGCAGCAAATTGATGAACGTGATTATCGCTATCATGGTCCCAAGCCACAGACCCGTGAAGCTGCTTTGATTATGTTAGCAGACGCGGTTGAGGCTGCCAGCCGGACGTTGGCCGATCCAACCCCGGCCCGGATTCAGGGGATGGTGAAAAAGCTGATCAACAATATTTTCATTGATGGTCAACTGGATGAGTGTAATCTGACCCTGAAGGATCTGAACCTTATTGCTAAAAGTTTTAACCGGATTATGGCGGGATCTTTCCACCATCGAGTCGATTATCCAGAACCGGTGCATATTGTCCGGGATAAGGGCGATGCTGCAGAAAAAAAATCAGTAAAAGAGAAGGTGAAAATTAACAGTGCGGATTCAGATAGAAAACTGCCAGAAGCAACACAAGATCCTGAAGCGGCCATTACGAAAGATAGCCCAGAGGATCTTAGACGTCTCGGGATATCCTGAGGCAGAGTTGTCAATAGTGATTCTCGATAATTCCGGGATTCAGGAGGTGAACCGGGAGTATTTGCACCGTGATCGCCCAACCAATGTAATCTCCTTTGCCATGCAGGAGGGAGAGGGGGCTGGTTTGCTGCCACTGGTTCTTGGTGATGTGGTCATCTCGGCAGAGCGAGCGGCGGCAGATGCTGCCGAAGCAGAGATTCCATTTGAACATGAGCTCTGGTTTTTGCTGGTTCATGGTGTCCTCCACCTGCTGGGTTATGATCATGAACGGGGTTCAGCGGAAGAAGCTGAGCTGATGGAAGCACGAGAAGCTGAAATTTTTGCCCAACTTGTTGAAGAATTTCCCCTTTCGCTAAGTCATTGATGGAGAATAAAAGAGTCGTGGATAACGATCAACTAAAGGAGCCCGATAGTTGGCTGAAACGTCTAGGTTGTTGGTTGAGTCATCGACCCCGAGCAACCAGTGAAGAAGAACTGCAGGAACTGATCGATGCTTCTGAGCAACAGGGGATCATAGATGAGGGGGAAGGGGATATGCTCCAGTCTATTCTGGAGCTGGATGAAACCATTTTGCGTGAAATTATGGTGCCACGGACGGATATGGTGTGTGTTGATGCTGCCGCCCCTTTTGGAAATATTCTTAAGGCGATTCTCAGCTCCGGCCATTCACGTATTCCGGTCTATAAAAACAATATCGACAATATTATCGGGCTGGTTTACGCCAAAGATCTGCTCCGTTTTTGGGGTCGTCCTATCGATACTATTTCCCTCGCCGAAATTATGCGTCCACCCTTCCTGGTTCCGGAATCGAAACAGGTCAGTGTGCTCCTCAAGGAGTTCCAGGCGGCCTGTGTCCATATCGCTATTGTTATCGATGAATATGGTGGAACCTCGGGTCTGGTGACGATTGAAGATTTGATTGAGGAGATCGTTGGTGAGATTCAGGATGAGTACGATCATAAAGAGGAGTGGCTGGTTAAGCAGTCGGACGGGTCCTTATTGGTTGACAGCCGCTTGAATATTGAAGAATTTGAAGAGTATTTCGATATAGAAGTGGCTCGGGAGAAATTTGATACCCTCGGGGGGTATATTGTAGAGCAATTCGGCAGAGTTCCGGCGGTCGGTGAACAGATCCGAATTGGTGCTTTTGATATGTTGGTTGAGCAGGGAGATCAACGCGCTATTCGCCAGATCAGGATTATCCCAACTTCTCCATCGGTTGCTGAAAATGGTGGGCATTGATGCTCCTGGCAAGACCTGATCGAACCCTGCTGGCCGCCGCTGGATCAGGACTTTTGCTTGCTGCAGCATTTCCACGTCCTGATTTGTTTCCCCTTGCCTGGATTGCGTTAGTCCCCTTATTGCTGGTGATGCGCCATCGCCCCTTTGCGGCTGGGTTGACCACGGGGGTGGTTTTTTTTGCTGTAGTTCTCTATTGGTTGAATATTGTTATGACCACTTATGGTGGTCTTCCTCTGCTTTTGTCACTCTTCGTTTATTTGTTTTTGGTGGTCTACCTGGCAGCTTATTTTGCTCTGTCAAGTTGGCTCTCATGCCATCTTAAAACAGTTCTTAACCTTCCATATTTAGTTACTTTACCTCCCCTCTGGGTTGCCTTGGAATATCTGCGGGGCTGGCTTTTTACCGGTTTTCCCTGGGCAATTATCGGCTATTCACAACAAAATTTTTCGCTGGCGATTCAGAGCTCAGATGTGACCGGGGTTTATGGGGTCAGTCTGATGCTGGTAGTTGTCAATTGTGCCATTGCCGGAGTGATTGCGGCACCAAAGAGTCGTTTGGCCTGGATGGGGGTTGCTGCGACCATCGTTATTTCAATCAGTCACTTTGGTTACGGCTTCTGGCGGGGATCACAGCCTCTTGAACAAAGGGCTGAAAAACTGCAGGTTGCTTTGATCCAGGGAAATATTGATCAGGGGCAAAAATGGATTCCGGAAAATCGGCAAGCGACGATTGACCGTTATCAGCAGTTATCGATCCAGGCGTTGAAAAAAACTCCGGATTTGGTGATCTGGCCTGAAGCGGCGACACCATTTTTTCTTCAGGAGCAATCTGAACTGGCGACCCAGGTTAAAAAAATACCTGAACTGTTGCATGCCTCTCTGCTGGTTGGCAGCCCCTCTTATCAATTGTTACCATCCGGGGAATATCAATATTTCAACAGTGCTTTTCTATTTTCCCCCACCGGGAAAAGACTTGGGCGTTCGGATAAAATCCATCTGGTTCCTTTTGGTGAGTACGTGCCATTGGAAAAGCTCCTCTCTTTTATTGATAAGCTGGTGGTCGGGGTGGGTGACTTTTCTCCCGGAAGGATTCAGCCTCTGCCGCTGAATGGTCATACTCTTGGTGTCCTGGTCTGCTATGAAGCAATTTTTCCATCATTAGCCCGGGAATATGTTCAGGAGGGGAGCAGTCTGCTGATCAATTTGACCAATGATGCCTGGTTTGGGCACTCTTCGGCTCCTTATCAGCTCCTTGCAATGACCCGTTTCCGAGCCATCGAAAATCGGGTCTGGATTGCCCGGGCGGCTAATACCGGAATCTCAGCACTGATTTCACCAGCTGGCCGAGTTGTCTTGTCCGGACCGATCTTTGAGCCAATGCAGTTAAGTGGATCGGTCGGTTTGGGAGCCGATACTACATTCTATACCCGGTTTGGTGATATATTTGCCAGTATCTGCCTGGGGATAAGTGGAATTTATCTGCTGGTTCTTCTCTTTATGCGAAAGCGTAACAAACTGTCGGTTAAGGACTGAAAGGGTTTTTATCGTGACTGCAACAGCTATTATTCCTGCCCGCTATGGATCCACCCGGTTCCCGGGAAAGCCTCTTGCGTTAATCAATGGTTTGCCAATGATTCAGCATGTTTGCCAGCGGGTTGCCAACGCAACAATGGTTGATCGGGTTATCGTGGCAACGGACGATGAGCGCATCGCCGCCGTGGTCGATGGTTTCGGTGGGGAGGTTATGATGACCAGAGCTGATCATCCAACTGGAACCGATAGATTGGCTGAAGTGGCTGAGAAAATTGAATCAGAGTTGATTGTCAATGTTCAGGGGGACGAACCTCTGATCGATCCACGGATGGTTGATCAGGCTATCGTTCCATTGGCGGAAAACCGGCAGATTCAGATGGGAACCCTTGCCTGCCCGATTGATCAACTCGACGATTTCTATAATCCCAATGTGGTCAAAGTTGTCAGAAAACAATCCGGAATGGCCCTCTATTTTTCCCGCGCCCCGATCCCCTGTCCCCGCGACCTGGATTCCGACCAGCTTGCGCAACTGTTACCGCAGTTGGGCTTGTTACGTCATATTGGTCTTTATGTCTACCGCCGGAAATTTTTGCTGGAATACCCCTCATGGCCCAAAACGCCGCTGGAAAAGTTGGAAAATCTGGAACAATTGCGTGCCCTTGAACGGGGGGTTGAATTGTATGTGGCGGAAACTGAATTTGCCTGTCACGGAGTTGATACTCCGGAAGATCTAAAGCGGGTTTCCCAACTCATGTCTGTTGAAAATTAATAGTTAAAACATACTGTTGTCTCCATTTTGTAAATTTGGATGGTTTTTTGCATGAACAGGGTTTCTTTCGCCTCTGTTTCTGTGTAGAATTGATTTTTTACAGTTTTTATCTAACGGGTTATAGCTGAACAGCAATTTTTATGAAGGATGGAATAAATCAATGAAAACAAAGTTTCTCTTTGTCACTGGTGGTGTGGTTTCTTCCCTCGGTAAGGGCTTGGCTGCTGCTTCGATTGGGGCACTGATGGAAGCCCGGGGCCTGCGTGTTTCAATGCAGAAAATGGATCCCTATATCAATGTTGATCCTGGAACTATGAGCCCTTTTCAGCATGGTGAAGTGTTTGTTACCGAGGATGGTGCGGAGACAGACCTTGATCTCGGCCATTACGAACGTTTCACTTCGGCAAAGTTGTCGCGTAAATCAAATTTTACGACCGGGCAGGTTTACGATTCGGTTATTCGTAAAGAGCGGCGTGGTGATTATCTGGGGGGGACGGTTCAGGTGATTCCTCACATTACCAATGAAATTAAACAGAAAATTCTTGATAATGCCAAAGATGTCGATATTGCAATCATTGAAGTTGGTGGTACTGTCGGGGATATTGAATCCCTCCCTTTTCTGGAAGCGATACGGCAGTTCCGAGCCGATCGCGGCCGGGATAATGTCCTCTATATTCATCTTACTTTAGTTCCTTATATCGCAACCGCAGGTGAACTGAAAACCAAGCCAACGCAGCATAGCGTCAAGGATCTGCGTGAAATTGGTATCCAGCCAGACATACTGTTGTGCCGTTGTGACCGTGAAATTCCCCGGGACATGAAGGAAAAGATTGCGCTGTTCTGTAATGTGCCGGAGGAGGCAGTCATTACTGCCCGTGATGTTGAAACCATCTATGAGGTGCCCACCGTTTTTTATGCTCAAGGGCTGGATGAACGGATTGTTGATTATCTCAATATCTGGACCAAAACTCCCGATTTGTCAGGTTGGGAAAGGATCGTCCAGCGGGTGAAACAGCCGGTAAATGAGACAACGATTGCCGTCGTTGGCAAATATGTTGGTTTGACAGAGAGCTATAAATCTTTAGCTGAGGCGTTGATTCACGGTGGCATTGCCAATGATTGCCGCGTCACCTTGAAATATGTTGATTCGGAAACATTGGAACGCCATGGTATCGATGATGCTTTTGCTGATGTCGATGGAATTCTGGTTCCCGGTGGTTTTGGTGAGCGGGGCAGTGAAGGTAAAATCGCCGCCATCCGCTATGCTCGTGAAAATAAAATCCCATTTTTTGGCATCTGTCTGGGGCTGCAGATGGCAATTGTCGAGTTCTCCCGCCATGTATGTAACCTTGATGATGCCCATTCTTCAGAGTTCCATGAGGCCGCAGAAAACCCGGTAATCCACATTATGGAAGGGCAAAAAAAGGTCAAAGGGAAAGGTGGTACCATGCGCCTGGGAGCCTATCCTTGTGATCTGGTTGAGGGGTCTCTGGCACGGAGAATTTATGGAAAAGATCATCTGACTGAACGTCATCGCCACCGTTTTGAGTTTAATAACGACTATCTTGAAAAGTTGCAGAGTTGCGGGTTGATTTTTTCCGGGATAAATCCAGATTTAAATCTGGTCGAGATTGCTGAACTGGCCGATCATCCCTGGTTTCTCGGGTGTCAGTTTCATCCCGAATTTAAATCCCGACCGATGGAGCCCCATCCGCTGTTTGAATCCTTTGTCGGAGCCTGTCAGAAGCAGCACGAGGAGGGTAAATGAAATCTGTCAAAGTTGGCTCGGTCAGTTTCGGTGGTTCCAAACAGTTAGTTCTGATTGCCGGACCCTGTGCTATTGAAGATGAAAGTCTGACTTTGAGAATTGCTGAAGGGTTAAAGGAGGCAACTCAAGCTCTCGGTTGTGAGTTGATCTTTAAAGCCTCCTACGATAAAGCCAATCGGACCTCTGTGACCTCCTTTCGCGGACTTGGCGTGGAGCGGGGGCTGCGGGTTCTGGAGCGAGTCAACAGGGAGTTTGAACTGCCAATTATCTCTGATATCCACGATGTCAGTCAGGTTGCTGCGGCTGCAGATGTTCTCGATGTTCTCCAAATTCCAGCATTTTTAAGCCGCCAGACCGATCTATTGGTTGCCGCAGGGCAGACCGGAAAGCCGATCAATTTGAAAAAAGGGCAATTTCTGGCTCCCTGGGATATTGAACACGGGGTGAATAAAATTGCGTCCACCGGCAACGAAAATATTTTGTTGACGGAACGGGGGGTCTCTTTCGGTTACAATAATCTGGTTGTTGATATGCGCTCGCTGGTGATTATGCGCGAGATGGGTTATCCGGTGGTATTTGATGCGACCCATTCAGTACAGTTGCCGGGTGGTGCCGGAGGATCATCTTCGGGGCAGCGAGAATATGTGGGTGCTTTGTCTCGAGCCGCCGCTGCAACCGGTATCGATGGTCTGTTCTGGGAGGTTCATGAAGATCCCGATCAGGCCCTCTGTGATGGTGCAAATTCCCTACCGCTAGATCAGGTTAAAGAACTGCTGAAACAAATTTTGGCATTCGATGCTATCTTCAAGCAGTCTGGAACAGGGGGTATGGGTGATGATTGAAACTGCACGGCGGGTTTTGCAGATTGAAGCAGATGCTATTTTAGCGTTGCAGTCAAGAATTGATGGTACTTTTACCCAGGCGGTCAAAATGATTTTAGATTGTCGGGGAAAAGTTGTTGTAACGGGAATGGGGAAGTCTGGATTGATCTGTCAGAAAGTTGCGGCCACCATGGCTTCAACGGGAACTCCGACTTTTTTCCTCCATCCCGCTGAGGGGATTCATGGTGACCTCGGGATGTTGTCAAAAGGGGATGTTGTTATCGCTGTCTCCTATTCCGGGGAAACTGAGGAAGTTAACCGGATTCTTCCGGTGATCAAGCGGATGGGCTTACCGCTGATTACCATGTCAGGGAATCAGCACAGCACTCTGGGGATCGCCGGTGATGTCCATCTGGACATCAGTGTTGCAGAAGAGGCTTGTCCCCTTGGTTTGGCGCCAACCGCCAGTACCACGGCAACCTTGGCTATGGGTGATGCTCTGGCGGTTGCTCTGCTGGATGCACGTGGGTTCAAAGAGGAAGATTTTGCCCTTTTTCATCCCGGTGGTGCTCTGGGGAAGAGGCTGCTGTTGCGAGTTGAGGATCTGATGCATGTTGGTGATGCCATCCCTCTGGTTGCAATGAAAACCCTGCTGCGCGATGCTCTGTTTGAAATCACCAGTAAAAAAATGGGTGTAACCGGTATTGTTGATGCTCAGGATTCTCTGGTCGGGGTCTTTACTGACGGTGATCTGCGCCGAATTATGCAGCATGGTCTGGAGTGTTTTCAGCAACCGATCCAGCAGGTGATGTCAACGAATCCTAAGCGAATCTTAAGAAAAAACCTCGCGGCAAAGGCGTTACAGATTATGGAAGCGCATTCGATCACTTCATTGTTTGTTTTTGCTGACGATCAGGGGACAATACCGGTTGGTATTGTTCATCTGCATGATTTGCTTAAATCCGGGGTTGTTTAGTGGAAAAACAATTGGCCAAAATTAAACTTTTGCTCCTTGATGTCGATGGTGTTCTGACCGATGGTCGGATTATCTATGATAGTCAAGGAAATGAGTTGAAGGCATTTGATGTCAAAGATGGCCACGGGTTGAAAATGGTGCAACGTGCGGGAATCAGAGTTGGGATTATTACTGGACGTAATTCTATTATTGTCAGTCGCCGAGCCCAGGAATTGGGGATAGAGATTCTTTACCAGGGAGCTTTACGCAAGTTGGAACCCTATCTGGAGATTCTTTCCGAGCAGAATCTGCTCGATGAGCAGGTGGCCTATGTGGGGGACGATATTATTGATCTGCCGATTTTGCAGCGGGTCGGATTCAGTGCGACCGTTGCAGATGCTGTCCCTGATCTTTTTCCTCAGGTTGACTATATCGCAACCCGGCCCGGTGGTGGTGGCGCAGTCCGGGAGATTTGTGATCTGTTGTTAAGGGCATCAGGTCAGTGGGATGAAATAACAAAAAGATATTTTGATTCTGCCTGCATGATAGATTGATGTTTAATTTCAGGCGTCTGTTAGCTTTTCTTATTTTGCTTTCCAGTGTTGTTTTGACGACAGTTATCTATCGTCACCTGCAGCAGCAGAGCCCAAAAGAGATTCTGAGTATGTTGCCGGAAAATATTGACCTTGCTGTTTCTGACCTTCATTATACCCAGAATGAGGAAGGAGAGCGACGCTGGACTCTCGATGCCGATACTGCAGAGTACGAGCGCGATAGTGGTCTGGCAAAGCTTACGGATGTCAGGTTGCTGTTTTATGATGCAGGAGGGTTCGGTGACGTCAATCTGCAGTCTGAACAGGGACAACTTGCACAGGAAACAAGTCAGGTTGATGTCTGGGGGAATGTCAGGATAGAGGCTGATAGTGGTGAGCAACTTTTCACTGAACGGTTGCACTATGATAATCAGCTCCGGCAGTTGAGTACTGATGATCCAGTCCGGCTTATTTCTTCTACCGTAGAATTGACCGGTGTCGGGTTGTTGGTTGATATTGAGCAGGGGCGTATGATCGTAAAGGATAAAGTTCAAATGGTATTGTATCCATCCGGCAGGGAGAAGAAATAAATGATGGGGAGATGGTTGCTGCTATTGTTCGGTGTCCTCTGCTGGTGTATTCCAGTGACCTTTGCCGATGAAGTAACGACGGGGTTTGATCAAAATCAGCCAATTGAAATCACGGCACAGGAATTAGAGGTATTACAGCAGGAGCGACAATCAATTTTTACCGGGGATGTTGTTGCAATACAGGGAGAGATGACCCTTTCTGCAGATCAACTGATTATCCATCTGCAGGAAGATCAAGATCAAGTTGATCATCTGGAGGCGATTGGCAGAGTCCGGTTTCTACAGCAGGATCGGGTTGCAACTGCCGATCGGGCAGTTTTTCAGCAAGAGGAAGAGGTGCTGATTTTAACCGGGAATGCGGTGGTGACCCAAGGGGAAAATACGATTTCCGGGGATGAGATAACCCTCTTTATTCAAGAGAACAGAACTCTGATTAAAGGGTCTGAAAATAATCGGGTTAAAGCGGTGATCGTTCCGGAAAAGAAAAAGGAAAAATAGTGAGCAGGGTTCTTAAAGCAATCGAACTGCATAAAACCTATGTCGGTCGTGAGGTCGTTTCCGGAGTTAATCTGGAAGTTCACTCAGGGCAGGTGATTGGGTTACTGGGACCAAACGGTGCTGGCAAAACAACCAGTTTTTATATGGTGGTCGGGTTGGCAAAGCCTGATAAGGGGCAAGTTTTTCTGGATGATCTTGATATTACCGAACTGCCCATGTATCGGCGGGCGCGTCTTGGGATCTCCTATCTGCCACAGGAAGCATCAGTCTTTCGTAAGTTGACAGTGGCGGAAAATCTGCTGGCGATTATTGAAACCCTGAAACTCACCAAAGGGGAGCAAAAACAGCGTCTGGA
The DNA here is from genome assembly GCA_030590745.1 of Desulfuromusa sp. Classification (GTDB taxonomy): domain Bacteria; phylum Desulfobacterota; class Desulfuromonadia; order Desulfuromonadales; family Geopsychrobacteraceae; genus Desulfuromusa. The sequence continues at coordinate 1,382 of JAUVCS010000001.1, read as the reverse complement.
AGAGTTGCTGGATGATTTGAATATTGGTCATATTGCTGGTTCAAAAGGGTACGCCCTCTCCGGGGGAGAACGCCGACGGGTTGAGATTGCCAGGTCACTGGTGCTAGAACCGGCTTTTTTACTGCTTGATGAACCATTTGCCGGGATTGACCCGATTGCCGTGATTGATATTCAGACAATTATTTCCCAGCTTAAAGAGCGCGGCATCGGGGTGCTGATTTCAGATCATAATGTTCGTGAAACTCTCGGTGTTTGTGATCGGGCATATATCCTGAGTCAGGGCAAGTTGCTTGAATATGGAACTCCTGAAGAAATTGCTGCGAGCCCGGTTGCGCGGGAAATTTATCTGGGTGAAAAATTCAAACTCTAATTTGTTGATACGGGTGAGTTCGCTTCTCTAAGGGTCTCACATTATTGTCTGGCAGGTGATACCTGCCTCGGGAAAAAAATAACTTTATGGCTCTTGATCTTCGACTCCAGGTTAAACTCAGTCAACAACTGGTCATGACTCCCCAGCTGCAACAGGCAATTAAATTATTGCAACTGTCGCGGATGGAATTGGTGGATGTTGTGGCTGAAGAATTAGCTGAGAATCCACTACTTGAAGAGGGGGGCGAGGTCAAAGATGAGACTGAAGAGGGGGTTGCCAACCTTGAAGGGGAGGTTGTCCTGCAGGGTGATGCTGCCCCTGAGCAGGAGGTCAAGGCCGAGTCGGAGGGGATGAATGATATTGACTGGCAGACCTACCTTGAAGGGTACAGTCTCAACAGTAGTGATACCCGTAACAGTTACGAGGATCACGAAGATCGCCCCTCTTACGAAAGCCTGTTGACGCGCCAGGAAAGTTTGAAAGATCATCTGATGTGGCAGCTTAATCTCTCTTCATTTGCCGTTGATGAGCGTCTGGCTGCTGCTGAAATTATCGGTAACCTGGATGATATCGGTTATCTGCATGCCAGTTTGGAGGAGATGACAGAGAATTCAGAATTGGATCTGGAAATATTTGAATCTGCTCTGAAACGAGTTCAGAAATTTGATCCTGCCGGGGTTGCCGGCAAAAATCTTCAGGAATGTCTCCTGTTACAGTTGGAGCGATTGGAATTATCAGACTCTTTGGCGGCTAATATTTTACGTGATTTTATTGTCGAACTTGAGGGGCGCAAATATCCGGTGATCGCCAAAGCACTGAAAGTGTCTCTGGATGATGTGCTGAAAGCGGCAAAGATGATCGCTAGCCTCGATCCACGACCGGGAAGATCCTATAATGAAGAGGATGTTCACTATATCTCTCCTGATATTTTTGTCCATAAGGTTGGGAATGAGTATGTAGTGACGCAAAATGATGATGGCTTGCCCAATTTACGTATCAACTCTTTTTACCG
>JAUVCS010000111.1 GCA_030590745.1 Desulfuromusa sp. | reverse complement strand
GTTGCCAGACCAATCAGGGTTAATCCGAGACAAATGAGGCCAATGCGGATGGTTTTAAGTTCACCGTTGAACCAGGACATGATTTTTGGTGCACCGAGTGAGGTGACAATTCCCATCATGTAGCCGGAATACATCAGCCCGATCCGTAGTTCATTGGCCTGATCACTCAGTTCTGTCAGCCGGAAAGGTAAAAAGTTCATCACCGCGGCAAAGATTAAAAACAGACAGAATACACTCAGATAGATGGGGAGGAAGGTTGGCCGCCGTAAGGTTTCTAAAATAGCTCGTGGATGTGGTCGGGTGGTTTTTAAATCGGTTGTTTCTGGCAACCAGAACAACGTCAGAAAGCCAATACCGAGGGTGATTGCCAGAGCCAGGAAACTGAATTGCCAGCCGAACAGATTGGCTATCAGACCAGACATTGCGCGACCGATAAATCCGCCGAAAATTGTCGCAGCAATATAGATCGCCATGATGCGCTGCACCGTGTCTGCTGAAGAACGGCTGGAGAGATAGGTCATCAGCGAAGTCAAAATTGCCGGAACCAGCAACCCCTGGATCAGGCGGATACAAATTAAAAGTGAAAAGCTGGATGTTCCGGCAAACAACAGTTCGGTCAGTGCCAGCAGTGGAACGGCAATTTTCAGCACCCGGACCGGCGAGACGGTCTCAAGCAGATAGCCGTAAGCCAAAGGTGCCAGCGCCAGAGGGATGAAGGTGACGGTTGTTAATGCTGCGACTGCTTCTCGACTGACCTCAAATTGTTGACTCAAAACCGGCAGCAGCGGTTGCGGCGCATAGAGAACCGAAAGAGCCAGAATAGTATTGAAGAGGATCGGGAGTATCTCTGAATATTTTTGCCGGGGCATTCGGGTTCGCCTGATATCTTGTGGAAGGTAAGTGCTTCCCCTGCTGTAGCAGAAGGTGAGAGGTCTGTACAGGAATAAAGTTTGATCTTGAAGAAATATTGTTTTTTTTGACTGCGACGACGAGCACCATCTATTGGTGAACTTCTGGATGGTTTTAGAATCGAGGTCTTTACGTGTTACTTAATCACTGGGACGGCTGACGACCACTTTTTCTGTCTGGAGCAGTAATCTACAGACTATTGCCTATGCACTGATCAGTGTGATTGGCTTGTTTATGCTGATCACTAAAATCATTTCGCTGGTACGCAAAAAAAAATGTGAAATCTGTGGAGAAGGAGTCGTCGAAACAATCCTGGTGGTTGTTTGCGGCCTTGGCACTGATACCCTGCCCGGGGGCAATGATTGTACTACTGTTTTTTCTTTCCACGAAGATGCTCGGGTTTGGCATCTTGATGGCCGTAACCGTGGCAATGGGGATGGCATTTACCCTGGCAGTCATCGGTCTCTGCACTGTTTTGACCCGATCTGCGGTTGCACGACAACCAACCGACAAATCGCACCCCATCTTTGCTTTGCTGCAGAACCTGCTCGGTGTAATAGGTGCCATTCTGATATTGGGCATTGGTTTGCTGATGTTATACGGTTCTGTCGGTTAGTTCTGAGCTTTATCATTTCACGGTTTTTCTTCTGTCTCTTACCAACACCACCCGTAAATAATCATGTTTTTCATTTTCTTTATTGTCAGTGATCCAGATCACAGATTTCTGTACAGAGTTTGCTTACATTTCCGGTCATCGATTTTTCTTTGCTTGGGCCGCCATATAGGTTTCCCAAAAATACATTTATCAAGAAAGGGCTGTGTTTATGAAGTTGATTGTTAGTTTGATTGTCTGCGGGTTGATTATATCCCCCGCATTCGTGTTTGCTGCGGATGGTGCATTGGCCAGTCGGGTAACTGCATTGGAAGATGCTTTGAGTCAGGGCATTGTTCAAAAGGTGCTGTTTTCCGGTGCCATTGAGGCGGAAGCAGGCTACAGCTCTGACCATGATGATGTTAAAGAGAGTGATATTGATTTAACTACACTGGAGCTGAGAATTGATGTTGCGTTGACCGATTTCTTTTCGGGTTATGCATTGATGAAATGGGAAGAGGATGGTGATGAAGGAGTTTTCCTTGATGAGGGGGGTGTCACTCTCGGTAACATTGATGAATATGGTATTGCGGTGGCAGCGGGTAAACTCTACGTTCCAATTGGTGTTTACGAGACCAGTATGATCAGCGATCCGCTGACTCTTGAATTGGGTGAGACCCGTGAGGGAGCGGCCGTTGTCGATTTTTCTGCCGGTGGCTTTTACGGTGCCGTATACGCTTTTAATAGCGCAATCAGTGATGATGCTGATGATGACATGATCGATGCTTTCGGGGTGATGGCAGGATATGCCTATGAAGGTGACGAGGTGAGTGCTGACCTGTCTGCTGGCTGGATCAGCAATCTGACCTCATCGGGTGGTTTTTCTGATTATCTTGATGATGCTGGAGTTTCTGTTCTGGATGATTATACCGCTGGTGCGACGCTCAATGCTATTGTGGGCATTGCCGATTTTACCCTGATCGGTGAATATCTTACAGCATTGGACAGTGATTACCTGGCCGCAGAAGATTCTGAGCCGGAAACCTGGAACCTTGAGTTTGGCTACGGTTTTGACCTTTTCGGGCACGGTGCTTTGGTGGCTGTTTCCTACCAGGGATCGGATGAGGCTGTTTTTCTGGGGCTACCGGAAACGCGGATTGGTGCAGTATTTGGTTTCGATATTACTGATGGTCTGGTGATCGCTTTTGAGTATATTCACGACGAGGATTATGACACTTCTGATGGTGGAACCGGAGAGTCGGCTGATGCTATGACTTGTCAGCTGGCATTGGAGTTTTAAAACAATACGCAGGAGAGGGGCACCGGGGAGGCTGAAATCGTTTCCCCGGTGTTTTCGTTGACATTATTTGATAGTTCTCCTATTCTTTGAAATCGATTTTCAATTTCTTTTCTTTAGGGGTGATGGTTCAATGGATCAGGCAAAAATATTCAATGCCTTTATGATACATAAGGGTTTAAAAACCACCAATCAGAGGAAGGCTATTCTGAATTCTTTTCTTCATTCCCGATCTCATTGCTCTACAGAGGATCTTTATCTGAAGTTAAGAAAAAAACATCCGAAGATTGGTTATGCAACCGTCCATCGAACTCTGAAGTTGCTGGTGGAGTGCGGGATTGCGATTGAACAGAATTTCGGCGATGGTCACGCACGGTTTGAACCGCTTCGAGCGGACAGTCATCACGATCATCTGGTTTGCCAGCAATGTGGTTTGATTATCGAGTTTGAGGAGCCACAAATAGAAGAACTGCAAAATCAGGTTGCAGCGGCATATCAGTTCACGATCAGGAATCACCGTCATGAACTTTATGGTCTCTGTTTCCGCTGTGCACGGAAATGATAAATAATTTCATTACTTCGATAGTGTGATTTGAGTCACAGATTAAGTCCTGAAAATAGTTTAAGTTTGCAGCAAGTTCATCGATGGATCGATATGCTGCCAACTTTGAATATTAACAACATCGCCGACTATGAGCTGTTATTTTTTGTCCACATTATTGATAATGGAAATCAAAATCTACTGAGGGTTGCTTGATATGCTATATCGCAAAAAGAAAAATTGCTGTGCGGAAGAGATATTGCAAAAATCAGGTCTGCATTGTTCTGCTGACAGGGAGTTAACCTGGATTGATGTTGCTGGGCTGTTTCCGGCTCCGCAGGAATGTCTGGCGGCTTTTTTTGCTGTTGCTGCAGCGGAGGTTTTATCCGGTGCTAAACCGGCCAATATGATTCGCATTCCCAACCAGAAGCTCCCCTGTGGTCGGCGGATGTATCGATTGTGGCAGAAATTTGGTGTAGAACTTTTGCGGAATCTACCGCTCTCTGTTCGGCCGATGCAAACCGAAACAGACAGCGTCCTGCTGTTGATTTACCGTTCTGATCTGCTGAAGAGAAGATTGCGTGGGCGGACCATGCAAGCCTTTCTCGCCCGGCATGGATATCCTCAACCGCTTACCTTAGAAACAACATTGCAGCACCTGCAGGCATCATTCAATAACGGTATTCCGCATGAGGTGGGAATGTTTCTGGGTTATCCGGTGAAGGATGTTAAAGGTTTTATGGCGCAGGAGGCTGAGCCTTCGCAGGGACGAGGAATGTGGCGGATTTATGGTCCACCCACCCGCAGTTTGAAATTGAGTAATTTCTATCGGAGTAAAAAGCAAGAGATGATTACGAAATTGGCGACCGGACGTATCCCCTATCAGTTATTGCAGACGGCCTGATATGTCATGTTTGGCTTTAAGCATGCTGAGTGAAGCACCATTACTGGATGGGGTTGGTGATGATCTGGTTCGACAGGTTGTCGGTGCTGGACGCATCCGTGTTCTCAAGGGACAGTTCGGGCGGATCGATCCGGAAGAAATGTCAAAACGCCTTTTTTTCGTCTTGTCCGGTGAAATGCGGATGCTGCGTGTCGCACCCGATGGTCAGGAGCATCTGATGCAGAGGTTCAGTGAAGGTGAATTCTTCTGCCTCGCCGCCGTTGTTTCCAATCGTTCCTGTAATAGTCAGATGATCAATGCAGGCACCACCGAATTGATGTACTGGAACCATGATGTTTTTCGTCACTTTATGGATAATAATTCAAGTTTCTACGGCAATATTCTCAGTCAGATGGCATCTCAGGTTGAACAGGAACGTGAAATGCGAACCCTGTCCCGCTGTTGTAAGGCGGATGTGAAGGTTGCTGCTTATCTGTTGCATAAAATTAA